>ONFU01000015.1:0-579 GCA_900317165.1 uncultured Erysipelotrichaceae bacterium | reverse complement strand
CCCCCTATCTATATGGGTGGATATAAGAAAACGTAAGGGCAACGCCCCTTTATGGAAAATCACCATATTGATTTCATAACCTTCATAAAGGCCATAATATGAATCTTCACCCATCTTATCTAGCGATAAGGATTTCGCGAGGTCATTGGCCTTAACGATGAATTCTTCCTTTTTCATAACCGGGGATAATTCTACATTATCTATGGTTTTTGAGAATCAAAAAACGTTTTCTTCGCGCAACAGCGGGGCCGCGATAGCTTTTGTTTCTAACATCGTTCATTAATTCGCGGATCACAATCATAGTATTTCCTCCATCATCATTTTCATTAAATGGTTGGCCTTAGGCATCTTGGAGATGTAATTTTGAAGTTTGCGAATATCTATTTCCCAAACGCGAAGCCTAAGGTTTTTTATTATCTCTTTGTAATAATCGTAAGGAAGCTTCGTCTTATAACGAAGTAAATCAACGATAGATCTCTCCAAATCGTAAACTGTAACAGCCCCGTTTTTCTCTGAATTGATTTTCCCAACATCCAGCAATTCGGGAGATGAAAAGATTTGCCGAAGGCGAGGATCATG
>ONFU01000010.1 GCA_900317165.1 uncultured Erysipelotrichaceae bacterium | reverse complement strand
GACGTATAAAGCGACCTCGGGGGTCCTTGTCAAAAAGGTGAATTCGGTTTTAAGCCTTCCCTTGATTTTCCTTAGTTTGGATTGGCTATTGCTCATGGTCTGATTTTACCATAAAAAAGCCTTTTTTGATTTATGAAGAAAACAATATGAGGGATCGCCATATTTATACACTGTATAGAAAGAAAAAGGCATCCACGGGATGTGCGGATGCCTTTTGGGGAATCTGATTATTTATTTGATGGCGGAAACGAATTCATCGAGTTTGGCCAAATCATACCAAGAGGATGAAGCAAGGGGGTAATCGACCTCGTTCCCTCCGTCGTTATGCTTATAGTCCTTGCTATTTGGGACGACGGCTTGCATCGGGGAGGAGATATTGAAGAAAGATCCGGCCCCATCGGAGAAAGCAGCGACTGAGCAAGCGCCTCCACCACTCTTCTCGCCGATAAGCTTAGCCCCGCTATATCTAGCGAAGGTCGGAAGCATGTTCGCGCAGGAGAAAGAGAAGTTACTAATTAGGACATAGAATTTGTATTGGCCTTGGTAGGTATCGCCTTCGCCGCCATAGACCTTATCGTGGTTGAGGTCGACCGTGTAATGGAATTCCTTGACTCCGCCGACGGCGATATCGTTATAGGCAATGAGGGGGTCATTGGTGATATGGGCAAGGATATAGGGAATTACCATAACCTCGCCTCCGGAATTGCAGGAGAGGTCGATGACGACGTTTTTGATCGCGGTGTTTTTCTTGATTCGCGCGAATGAGGCGTCGAAGCCAAGGGGGACGTCCTTATCCCTAAAGCAAAGCTTTGGATCGGATTCGATTTCCTCCTTGTCGATTGAATTGGAGACCATCGATCCCCTGCCGACGAATTCATCGAAACGGATGACCGCGGTGCTACCTTCCATGAATAGGCCAAGGGCCTCATAGGCTGGGGATTTATCGGTTAGTTTCATGGTTTGGGCCCTAAGGGCGGTATATTCCTTAAGTTTATTCATCAAGCCCATATAACGAGGTCCAACGTGTTTCGCGGCAAGTTTCTTCCCATCTTCCGCGGTCTTGCCGGAGAAGATGCTAGGAAGGGTGTAGCTTGTATGGCCATCATCGATATCCTTCATGGTGAGTTCCGCGAGGGCTTCGTCATAGGCGGAGGAATCGAGGCTAAGAAGGCCTTGCTTAAGGTTTTTACTGACCGCGTAATCCTCGAAACTGGTAAAGCCCGCGACATCCTTCAAACCATAGAATTTATCGAATTGGAAACGGAGGAGGTCATAGGAGAATCTCGCATATTCCGCAGAACGGGTTTTGGTGTTGAACAAGGTGTCGCGAAGAGGGATCTTCATGGTCCCTTGGGAAAGAGAGGCGGGAAGTCCCGTTTCAGGATTGGTTCCTGAAGCGATGATCTCAACGAGGAGGTAATTCTCCTTCTTCTGCCAGTTGTAGGTGAAGGTCATGTCGTTGATTGTCGCTATATCGCCTTTATCGCTTGGGGTTTGACCATAAAGAAGTTTGCCTTTGCCGTCTTTCGTCAAAGAGATGATATGGTAGAAAGGCTGGCCGTCTTGGCTTAATTTATAGGCGAAGCGATATGCTTCCTCACCGACAGGTTCATAGGAAGAGGCTTCCGAGCCTTCGAGAGCGAGGAATTTCTTGTTGGTCGCGTAGAAGGAATATTGGATTGGCATCAAATTGGGGTTTTGGACCATCGCCGAAATGTAGAAATCCATCCCGTTATAGAGCAAATCGGTTGGGAAATCGCGGTAGAAAAGGGTGCTAAGAAGGGGGGTTGGCCCATAGCATTTGCCGTCTTTCTCCACGAAATCGAAGCCATAGTCCTTAAGGTTGTAGATCTCCTTTGGAGTGTTCTTGAGATCGATGAATCTGGTCTTATTGCTCCCATGGACCGCGCCGAGATCCTCATCGTCGGCGGCGGGGGAGGCGATATCCGGTCCGATGCCGTTATTGAGTTTGCTGGTATGACCTAGCCAAAGCTGGTAGTTCTCAACGGTCAAGACGTCGTTGACGGGGTCGACGCTCATAAGCACCTTGCCGTCATTCCTTTCGACCTGGTAGGTGGTATCGATTTTCCTAACGTTGGTCCTTAGATTCCCTAAGGCTCCATTCGCGTAAAAGAATTCGCCAAGTTCCGCGTAAGGGACTTCGCCCGTATTCTTGTTACGGTAGGTCGGAAGGGTCATGGAACCCTTTTCGTCGAAAGAGGTCAAGACGAAACGCGAATCCGCGTCATAGAGGCTTATTGGGCTATTCGAGGACTGTCCGCAGGAAACGGCAGGGAGGGCCAATAGAGCCAAGCTGCTTATCAATAGGGTGGATTTTTTCATAAGATAATCTCCATATACGGCTAGGATTATACATTTATTTATAAATGAATGCGCGAATAAATCCATGAAACCGCTTCAGCGGTTATCTTTTGGCAAAGAAAAAGCGCGTCATCAAGAGTCGATGATGCGCTTAAACGGATTTATCCTTAGTCCTTATATCCCCAATAATGGTCGCATCTCCTGCAATGGTATTTGGCCTTTAGGACCTTTGGATTCTCGATTTTGTTGATATAGTATTCGCCAGCCCCGCAAGATGGACATTTGCTAGGCATGGAGGAGGAACAGACGCCTCCGCCAGAGATAGCCGATAGTTGCTCATCGGTTAATTCGACGCCTTCCTCTTTGGCTAATTGCAAGAGCTCTTCTTGGTTTTTGCAGTTCCTGATTTTCTCGATTTGGGCTTTGCTAAGGCCTTTAAGCAATTCTTCTTTCATACTTCATTTCTCCTTGTTGGATATATGTTAACATGGCTTTTGCCACGAAAGCGCCACACTTTTAGAAAAAAGGGACGTCTTTATTTGACGCCCCATTCCTTTATTCTTGTCCCTTCATCTTCCGCTTTCTTGCATACATCGCCTTATCCGCCTTCTTGAAGACGTCATCGACGGAAGAATCCTCGTCCTTATCGAAAGCGGAATAGCCAATGGCCGCGGAGACTTGGTCATCGGGGGAGAGGTCCTTATCGGAGACGAGTTCCTCGATCTTGTGGTTGAATTCATCGATGAGGGCCGAGGATTTAAGGCAGTCCCTACCCTGGAGGATGACCACGAATTCATCGCCTCCGACGCGGTAAACCACAGAACGGGTGAAGGTACCGCGGATGATATTGCAGAGTTTAACAAGGGCATGGTCGCCCGAATCATGACCATAATCGTCATTGATGTTCTTCAAATAATTGAGGTCGATCATCGCTAGGCCGAACTTCACCACTTCTTTATTGGCGATTTTCTCGTTAAGTTCGTTAGCGGCCTTATCGAAGGCGGCCTTGTTCTTAACGCCCGTAAGGGCATCTTTATTGGCAAGCTCCTCCATCTTGCCCGCGAATTCGCGCGAAGCACGGAGGGAGTCGTTAGCCTCGGTGAGTTCATGGATCTTCGCGTTGATATCCGCTTCCATGACCTTCATGGAATCGGCGAGTTCGCGGAATTCGTCATGGGAATTGATCTCTAGGTTAGAGAAGGTCTCATGGGTCTTCTCGGGGTTATTGACGTCATAGCTTTTCGCGGCTTTGCGGAGTTTGTTGACCGGTTTTACCAAGACGAAATGGGTGATGGTCGCGCCTAAGGCGGAAAGGAGGATGACGGTCGTTACAAGATAAACGAAGAAACGGACGATCTTATCGGCTTGGCTCGCCCTCACCGTCTTCATGTTGATATCCACCAAAGAATAGCCGACAACCTCGTTGTTCCTAACGATTGGAGCCCCCGCGGTGACAAGGGTCTCCCCCGTCCCTTCCTCTTCGAAGATCGAGGCGACGAAGCCCAGCATATGGTCTTCAAGCATCGGGTAGTCCTCTTCGTAGATATCGTCGATCGTCCCCGTAGGATAGAGTTCGCTCTCGGTATCATAGACGAGATAGATACCTAGTTTACGGGCGTAATCGACATAGACGAGATAGATACCGTCGGTCTCGGGGTTCGCGTTTTTGATGGAAAGGAGATAGGTTTGGAGCTCCTTATGCTCGGGGGTTTGCTTAATCGACTCAATCTTGGACATGTAGTCTTCGTATTCGGGGGTTCCCTTTTTATCCATCGTCGGCTTCTCTTCGTAGGTATCGTAGATCGAAAGAACCTCATCCCTGACCGTGATGAATTTATCGATATCGACCGTCAGGGCGACCGTATTCGATAATTTGGTCGCGCTCGACTTATAATATTCCTTGTTGGTATTGGAAGTGACCATCGTGAAATAGACCATGCCGATTTCGGCGAGGATCAATCCGAAAACGAAGATCGCAAGGACGGTCTTAAGCCCAATCGGGAAACGGTTTTTGATCTTTTTGTTTTCCAAGGTTTTTCTTCCTAAGTGACAAAACCCGGTTAGCCGCAAAGCTAGACCGGGTGGTTGACTTATTCGAAGTGCAACTGGCTACCCAAGATTTGGGCCCTCTAGCTTTGCGTCGCCGGATTACTCCGGGTTTGCCGAGAGTTATTTTACTCCTTTTAGTTGACGTCTAAAAGCCCTTTTTTATATGGGTATCAAGGGTGGAAATCAGCTCTTCCTAAAAGTAGCCTAAAGCCCATTGGCCCGTTATAATTTAATAAGACCAAAAGAAAAGGAAAAACCCATGATCCACGCGACATTTGCTATAGCTAGCAGAAACAACGAGAAATATCGCCTTTATGTCTTTGCGGATAATTCGCCTCTATATTTAGCGAAGAAGATAACTTCCTTTCTTGATGACCAGTTCCAAGCGACCTTATCCTACTTCTCTAGGGTTTCAGGGAAGAATCTAACCAAGAATACCTCAAATCTAGGTTATGAATTAGAAAAGGCCCATGCGAATCTAAGGGTTTATACGAACCTTCTTGCCAAAGCGGAAGCCGGGGCTTTAGCGCATTTCACCAAATCCGATTTCGAAGGAGGCTTCGAATTTAATAATGGAAAGATCAATATCTATGTTTCCCTAAATTCCTACGCGGAAGGGTTAACCGAATTCCTCGATAAAGCGGATCTCTTCCTTTATTCGCAGGGCCTATGGGATCTTCTTCCTTCCGAGTTTTTATCTATCAAAGATGAAGAAAAAGCCTTTGACGAGGTTTATCAAATCATCAAGGGCTTTAACGAGAAACAAGCTGATTGACTAAATAAACAATGTATACGGGCTTTCGTATAAGACTATTTTTGCATCGTGGGTAAGAAAACGGGCGTTGATGGCCTTGGAGGCCCCAAGAAGAAACCGATCAAAAGGGTCTTTATGCTTAAGTTCTTCTCTCGAAGGAACATCGAAAGAAGATAGCAGTTGGTCTTCCACAAGAGGCAATATAACAAATCCCACTTCTTCGCAGCCCTTGATAAAGTTTTCGGCATCCATAGGCATCGCTTCTTTGTTTTTCGCGTGTTTGATGCCGATTTCCCAAGCCGAAGCAAGACTAACGAAAACGCGGTTGGAACGATCGGCGATCAATTCCTTTGCTAAAGAAGGCATCCTTTCGTTACCAAGAATATACCAATAGGCTAGATGGGTATCCAATAAGAGGTCCATATCAATCCCCCTCGAATTCCCTAGCGATTTCATCGTCAAGGGCGAAGAAATCGTTTTCTTCCTTGGTTTGGTATTTGTCTTTCCAAATCCCAAAGGGGCGTTTTTCGTTAGGGAAATCAAGTATTGGGAGCCAGCGAAGAACCGGTTTTCCGCGATTGCAGACGATGATTTCCTTTTCCTGCCCGCTTTCTAACAAATGCAAGAGTTTGGACATGTTTGTTTTCGCTTCATAAATATTGACGACCATGGTTTTTTATCTCCTTTTGGTCAACTTGACCAACTTCATTTTACCATAGATAGCGGGTTTATGAAGGTTACTTTTTTAATAAAGAAAACGAGCGTCTAGAGGGACGCTCGTTTTGGGGATAATGTTATTTATTTGCCCTTTTTATCGATGGTTTCGGCGATGGTCGCGGCCACTGCTCCTAGACCGGATAAATCGGAGGGGAGGAAGATCTTGGTGGCGTTTCCGCTAGCGACGTCGCGGAGGGCCTCATAGCCTTTCATGGTGAGGACGGCGCTATCGGCGTTAGCTTCGCGCAATGCCTTCAAGCCATCGGCTTCGGCTTGGCGGACTAAGCGGATACCTTCGGCTTCCGCGGTCTTCATGGCAAGGAGCTTCTGGGCTTCACCTTCGGCCCTGCGGATCGTCGATTCCTTCTCGGCTTCGGCGTTAAGGATCATGGATTCCTTATTACCTTGGGCTTGGAGAATCGCGGACTGCTTGTTACCTTCAGCGAGGAGGATCTGTTCCCTCTTCTCACGTTCGGCCCTCATCTGACGTTCCATGGCTTCCTGGATATCGCGTGGCGGGAGAATGTTCTTGACCTCAACGCGGGTGACCTTGATTCCCCAGGGGTCGGTCGCGGCATCGAGAATTTTCCTCATTTTCTCGTTGATGATGTCCCTACTTGTAAGGGTGGCATCGAGATCGAGTTCGCCGATGATGTTACGGAGGGTGGTCGCGGAGAGGAATTCAATGGCCTTCGCCGGGTTTTCGACCCCATAAGCGAAGAGCTTTGGATCGGTGACGCAATAGAAGACGACGGTATCGATCTTCATGGTGACGTTATCCGCGGTGATGACGGATTGGGGTTCGAAGTCACGGACCTGTTCCCTCATGTCGATGCGATGGGCGAGCCTATCGAAGAAGGGGAGCATCACGTGGATGCCGGTCCCATAGGTGGTGCGATAGCTGCCAAGGCGTTCGACGATACCCTTTTCGGTCTGTCCGATGATCTTGACGTTAGCGATGATGATGATGAGGGCTAGGAGGAAGATGCCTCCAAGGACAAGCCCCACGATGAGGCCGGGATTGGCCTCGAAGATTAAGAAGTTTTTCATGGTTTTTCTTTCCTTTCCTTACTCATTATAAGGTTCTACGATCAATTTGTTACCTTCAATTGAGGCAATTCGCACGATTGTCCCCTTCAAAAGCATATCGTTGTTCTTAGGGACGGCCGTCCAGATCATTCCGGCGACGTTGACTTCCCCGGCATCAAGAGGGGAAGCGTCCGCGGTCATGACGCCCTTTTTCCCAATTATCGTATCGACGTTGCTTTTGGAGATGCGCTTCATCATGAATTTCTTGAGGAAGGGCCTAATCAGCAAGAAGACCAACAAGGAGACCCCGAAGAAGACGATGATTTCCGCCCAAAACGGGAAATTCGGGATAAAGGAGCAACCTAAGGCAACCAAGCCACCGATTGCAAACCAAATGGAGAGCAAGGCGGCCGTCGCGGCTTCCGCGATGAAGCTGATGATGATGATCGCTAACCAAATCAGCCACATCCATTGTTCTATCTGTTCCATAATCATTTACTCCTTTCCTTATTCAAAGGGATGATGAGGATGCCCTCCTTCTCCTCGTAAATCGTTTCGAACCTCGTCGGCTCCTTGGAGAATTGGAGGTTGAAGGCGTTAGCGATTTGCGAGAGGAGACTCGTTGAGGAGATCCTCGCGTATGAGGAATGCGTCACGATCGGATAACATTCCTCCTTAGGTATAAGCCCCTTGTTGTAATCGTCGAAGCTTATCGGCTTTAGGAGAAGGCTACCCGATGAATCGACCCCAACCCGAACGTGTTCGCATTTCTCAAATGGAATCTTGGCGACGGCGTTGAGGGTGAGATTCGACTCATAGAAGGTCGCGGTCCCCTTTTGTTTTTTCTCATTGAACCATTTTATTTCCATGCCTACATTTTAGACTTCGATTTAAGATAATTCAAGAAAATTCAAAATAATTTAAGATAATGCAAAAATATGCAATTAAAGGAATAATCTGCATGTGTTTTTATACAGTGTATAGTAAATCTACAGTGTATAAATGTGAAGGAAAAAGCCAAGGTTTCGGCCTTGGCTCATATCCTATATATATTTATATAAGTCCTTCCTTTTTGAGGAAATCTGTTAGGATTTGTTATCCCCTTTCATTAGGGTCAATCCCAATAGAAGCCCCTTTCGGTAAAGACCCAAAAAATCTCTCCAGCAATCGTAAATCGTCTTTTGCGGCTGGGACCATCGTGAATATCAAAACCCCGTTCCTGGTAACCTGAATTTCTTCAGTTTCCGCCAGAATGGAATACTTTTGGTAGTTGTTTTTAAATTCGCTTATAGAGATTATGGACATATTTTATTTCTCCGCGACAAATATACATTTATCTACAAAAAATATAAATCATTGCCTGCATAAGTGTTCAAAAAATCTTTGACTCGAATATTAAAAGCCCCGATTCCTTCTAACAATCGGGGCTTTCGTTGTTCGATTAGAATCCGTAGGTCTTCAACTGTTTGACTAACGGCTTGATGGTTTTTTCGATGACGCCTTCTTGGAATGGGTCCTTCATCCCGCATTTGGTGACGAGGGTGCGGAAGGGGTATTTGCCACCCATCTTGCAGAGTTTGACATAACGCTTCCAGGCAAGTTCATGGTTCTTCCTATCGAGGTTGAAGAATTCGAAGGCCATGACTTGGGCGAGGGTGTAATCGATATAGTAGAATGGGCTAGAGAAGATATGGCCTTGCATTAGCCATCTCCTGCCGGAGCTCAGATATTCGTTATCCTTATACAAAGCGACTTTGTATGGGGTGTATTTGAGTTCGATCTCATGCCACTTCTGCAAACGTTCTTCCTTGGAGGCATTCGGGTTTTCATAGACGAAATGTTGGAATTCATCGACCGTGACGCCATAAGGGAGGAAGGAAATCGAATCCGCGAGGTGCTCATAACGGTATTTGAGGGGATCATCGAAGAAGAGGTCCATGTAGGGTTCAGCGAAGAATTCCATGGACATCGAGTCGATTTCCGCGCCTTCCATCGTTGGGGAACGATATTCGGGAACCTTGATATCGCGGGCAAGGCAATATTGGAGGGAATGGCCGAATTCATGGGTAAGGACATCGATATCCCCGCTGGTTCCGTTAAAGTTGGAGAAGATGAACGGGACCTTGTAGGCTTCGAAATTGGTCATATAGCCACCGGGCTGCTTGCCTTTTTTGGCTTCGAGTTGAAGAAGATGATGGTCATCCATGAAATTGAACCAATAGGAGGCTTCTTCGGAAAGAAGGGCGTACATCTTCCTCGCGGAGGCGACTTTCTCTTCGGTTGTCCCCTTTGGAATTGGGTTGCCGTCTTTGAACATAAGGGCAAGGTCATAGATTTCCGGTTTCTTGATGCCGATGCGGCGGAACTGATCCTTCACGAGCTTACCGGCAAGAGGGGTCACGAATTTGCCGATCGCGTCACGGTAAGAGGCGGTATCCTTCGCATCGTAATCGTAACGTGACATACGGAGATAGCCGAGTTCCACATAATTCTTGAAGCCGAGCTTCTTGGCCATTTTGTCGCGGACCTTGACGAGTTTATCGTAGATATCCTCAAGTTTTGGAGCGACTTCGCTTAAGGCTTTGTAATAGACTTCGCTAGCTTCCTTACGCGTTTCCCTATCGTTATCGTTAAGGAATTTGCCCATTTGGGAAGTATTGTATTTCTCGCCACGGAATTCGATTTGGATCTCGGCGACGGTTTTGCCATATTCGCTGCTGAGTTTATTCTCTTCAATCGCTTCCTCGATGATCTCGGGTGAGAAGGAACGGAGGGAATAATCGTAGATTTTGAATAGGTGGCTTCCTAATTTCTTCTCGAGATATTCGCGATAGGGCGATTCCACCATCGCCTTCATGAAGGCCGTCTCGGCGTTTTGGAGTAAGGGGAGGCCTTCATCCAATTTGTTGTTGTCTCTTTCATAGACTGGATTCGTGGATTCGAGGGTGAAAAGAACCTGAACATGGCCGATTTCGGTGGAGAGCTTATCGAAGAATCTTACATGGGCCTTATAGACGCGGAGAGCCTCCGCGCCATCTTTGGCTTCCTTCATGTGTTCGGTGAAGGTTTCAACCTTCTTGACCGCGGATTTGATGGATGGGACCTTATAAGGCCAATTCTCGAATAATGGTACTTCTTTGTTGTTCATAAATGAAAAATCCTTTCCGCATAATTTAAAACTCGCCTAAGCTTTTTCGCAAGAAAAAGACATCAGGGGTTACCTATTTTCGTATTTATCAACCATCCAGGAAAGCAAGATACGGCATGGAAGAGGGAAGATGCGCGTAGGGTCATCTAGCATCTTCTTGATTTCTTTGATGGTATATAAGGAAGAGGATATATCTTCGAATTCCTCGGGGGTTGCCGCCTCAATCGAAGCGATATCCGCGGTGACGACTGCGCACATCTCATCGCTTAGCCCTTCGGAATTGGAGGAAGGGGCGATAAGAAGCTTCGCGTTAGTTATCTCCACCCCAACTTCTTCTTTGGCCTCGCGACTAGCGGCCTCGATGATATCCTCCCCGCTTTCTAATAATCCCGCGGGGATCGAGGTGAAGACCCTCCCGAAGGCGGGACGGAATTCATTGGTGAGGATAAAGGCTTCCTCCCCGTTTTTCTTTCCTTTTAGAAGGAGGATGACCCCATCGGGGTCGGTGGATTTTGTAAGGACACGAAGATGCTCCTTGTCTTTCCTTGAAGCAACATGATATGGGTGCTTCTTGCCCTTAACTTCGTAAAGAAAAGTGAAATGGTTAAGGAAAGGGCAATCCGTATTTTGCTTTATCTCTAGAAGTTTCCAATCCATTGCTTAATCCAAAATCTCCGCGAGGAGATCATAAACGAAGGCATGCGTGTATTTGATTTTGACGATTTCTCCAACAAGGTGAGGCTTCTTTGAAGAAGCGTAAATGGCCCCATCGATATCATCTGGGGCGTTCACGGAGGAACGGATTACGTATTTCCCGTCTTTGGCCTGTCCTAAGATAAGACCATAATCTTCCTTACCGACCCTTTCCTTATTCTTCTTATAGGAAATCGGGCGTTGGAGCTTCATAAGCTCCTCCTTCCTTCTTTCCTTTATTTCATCATCGATTTGGGTCATGTAATACCCTGGGGTATTCTCTTCTGGGGAATAGACGAAAACCCCGACATGGTCGAATTCGATATCGGTCAGGAAACGCTTGGTCTCCTCTTGGTCTTCCTCGGTTTCCTCTGGGAAGCCGGAGATAAGAGTGGTCCTTAAAACGGCATCAGGGCAAATTCTCTTGATGCGATGGAACAATTCGATCGTCTCCTTCGCGTCCGCATGACGCCTCATGAGGGTGAGCAGATGATCGCTCGCGGCTTGGACGGGGATATCGAAATAATGGGCGATGACTTTGCTATCCGCGATCTTATGGATAAGCTCATCGCTGATTTCGCTTGGATAAAGGTAAAGGAGCCTGATCGAGAAGAAACCCATCTTCTCAAGTTCATCGAGAAGGTCGATGAGGTTTGGCTTTCCTTTAGGGAAATCCTTCCCATAGACCGTGGTATCCTGGGAGATTAAGGAAATCTCCTTGATGCCTTTTTCCTTCAATATCCTCGCATCCTCGAGGATTTCCTCAAATGGACGGGAGACGAATCTTCCCCTGATATGGGGTATCGCGCAGAAGGCGCAGAAATTGTCACATCCTTCCGAGATGCGGATATAGGCGGTTCCTTCACTCGTGGTGAGATTTCGCCTTAAAGGATTGAATTCCTTGACCCCTTCTTCTTCAAGAAGCTCTCCAAAGGCTTTGTTGAGGGTTTGGTAATCGTCGATCGAGATAATCGCATCGACTTCCTTGAGTTCTTCCTTTAATTCCTTCTCATAACGGGTAGACAAACATCCCGTGACGGCGATCTTCCCTTTATAGGAGGCCATCTCGAAGATCTTGTCGATGCTTTCCTTCTTCGCCGAATCGATGAATCCGCAGGTATTGACGATGATCAAATCGGCCTCCTCGGGGTTATCGGTGAGGCAAAAATGGGGATCATCGAACATCGCGAGCATCTGCTCACTATCGACGAGGTTTTTCGCGCATCCTAAGGATACGAGGTGGATTTTCTTCATTCTTTTAGGCGCGTCCAGTCTTTTTTAGGAGTCCGCCATAAGAGGATAAGCGGGCAGCGAAATCCTTGAAATCAACGATCTTGAAGGTCCAGTTGACGTTATCGACGATGCCGGGGACGTTGATCCTCGCGGAGGTATCAAGATTAAGGATATCCTGCACGGTGAGGATAACCTTATTCGCCGGTTTATCGAGGCAGAAACGGATGAGTTTATCGACGGTCGAACCTTCTTTATAGCCAAGTTCAAGAAGTTTGTCCTCCCATTTCTTCCTCTCTTCTTCCTTCATCTCATCGAGGAAGCCTTGCATCGTGTCGTTATCGTGGGTCCCTAGGTAGATGACGGAATTCTCCGCGTCATACCCTTCTTTTTTGAGGAAGACATCGTCTTCGAAGGTGAATTCGACGACGTTCATGCCCGGGAAATCATAATGGTCGCGGAGGACGAGGACCTCTGGACGGAGATCGCCTAGATCCTCGGCGATGATCTTTTCCTTAAGTTCTGGGGCTTCTTGGAAAAGGAGATCGAAGAAGGCATAGCCTGGGGCTTCAATCCATTCCCCATCGATCGCGGTCTCGCAGCTTGAGGGGATCTTCCAGTATGTATCGAAGGCACGGAAATGGTCAAGCCTGATGATATCGTAAAGCTTCGCGTTACGAAGGATTCTTTCCTTCAAGAAGGCAAAGCCCTCCTTCTCCATCTTCTCCCAGTTATAGATGGGGTTGCCCCAGCGTTGGCCGGTCTTTGAGAAATAATCCGGTGGTACCCCGGCGATAAAGGTCGGTTCGAGGGTAACTTCGTCGAGAAGGAAGTTATCCTTATTGGCATAGACATCGCAGGAATCATAACCGACATAGAAAGGAACGTCGCCGATGATCTCGATGCCTTTGGAATTCGCATAGGCGTGGAGGGCGTTCCATTGACGGTAGGCGACCATCTGGAGGTAGATCTCGAATTTGATGGATTTCCTCTCCTCGCGGGTAAGTTTCCTCCGTTTTTCCAAATAGAGGCGATCGCCTTCTGGCCAATCGCTCCAGGAGGCATTATAGAGACGGTGGAAATGGGCAAAGATCGCGTAATCGTTCACCCACGGATTCTCCTTGATGAATTTATCGAGGCAATGGGGGTTGACCTTAATGTTCTTCTCAAAGGCCTTCCTCAATAAGGGGAGCTTAAATTCCCTGACGGCTTCGAAATCGACTTTATCGAGGACGCCTTCATATTTAGGGAGGCGGGCGAGATAGCCGCGTTTGACCAAATCGTCCAAATCGATGAAGGTCTCGTCGATCGCATAGCTGCTATATGGCTGATATGGGGAATGGCCGTATCCGACGGGATTGAGGGGGAGGATCTGCCAATAGGCAAAGCCCTCTTTGGCGATAATGTCGACGAAGCGTCTAGCTTCCGTGCCGAAATCGCCGATCCCTTCTTTTCCGGGCAAGGCCGAAACGGGCATCAAGATCCCAGCTTTTTTCTTTCTTTCCATAAGTTTCTTGCTCCTATTTGTCTATCAAATAAACGCTTAATCAAATTATAGCACCCTAAGCCTCAGGTGTTTCCTGCTTCTTCTTCTTTCTTCTTGCGATATTTTCCTTCATATCCTTGAGGGTGAAGGGCAAGCACAAAATCGGGAAGACGACGATCGAAATAACGATGAGTAAGGGCAAAGTCCAGATAATCGGGGTGAAATGGATGACCCCATCAACCTTATAGGTTTGGAGGAAGGGGATAAGGTAAGGATAGATCCCTCCTAGTGTCGCATCCAAATTGACGCCTGGACCATTTGGATAGGAGGAATTCATGAAGGGATTATCGCGGGCGAGAAGCTCGCTCCATTCGAAATTGTGGAAGGCGAAATTCCATAAGGCGTTATTGGACCAAACAAGTCCTAAGACGATGAGGATCATGAAGGGGATCGCCGCATAACGTTTATAGGAAAGCTTGTGGATGCCCGAAGCAACCATCAATATGCCCCCATAGAATATCGGCGCGTGGCATAGATAATACCTGGTGACCTCGAGGAAGCCACTTGGGGTAAGTAAATCCACGGTCGTAGGGGAAGTCGGCATCAAATAGGCCGCCAAAGCGCTGATGGCCCCCATATAGAAAAGGTAATCGCGGAGGAATTTGTTCTTGCTTAGATAGAATAGAGGTGAGAACAAAACCATAAAGGCGCAGAAATTCTCCGCGGTGGAGGAAACTAGTCCTCCAGGCCACTTCTCAATATAACTGGGGATGATGACTTGCTTTAGAAAATGGAGGAGGAAATTCGCGGAGAACATCACAATCAGGAAACGATGGGTGAATACCTCTCCTTTTTTTCTGCAGAGGATTATCAAAAACGGGGTAAGTAAAAGCAAAAGGCCTATTGGGATCCAATACAAGACCCCAAATTGCTCTACGCTTAACCCGATTGCCAAATGCATTTTTATAGCCTGAAGGGCCCTCCTTCAAGAATCTCGACCTCGACGGTGGAGGAGTCACCAAAATATGATTTGGCGGTAGCCATGAAAGTAGAGAAGACATTATCAGGGACAAAAGCGATGACCGAACCTGCGAATCCTCCGCCCATGATGCGGATGGCCCCGCCTTTAGCTAGCAGCGGCTTGAGGGCGTCGATTGCCTGCTGGGGCGATTTTTCGTATAAACCTGGGACAAAGGTATTGCCTAGCATGCTTTGGCTAGATAAGCCGGACATGTTGATCGCGTCGAGGAAGGCGTTCTCGTCTTTAGAATAGATGGCCTGACGGGCCGCCAAAACACGGTTGTTCTCCTCAAAGAAATGGGTGGCGCGCAGTTTCGCCCTTTCCGATAAGGAAGGGGTTGGACGGCCGATGTTGGCGAAGAATTCCTCGCGGCTAACCTCGCGGAGCACTTCTTTCCCAAAGAGGGTTTTCGCCACGCCTTTCATATCCGCGGGGATCGAGGCGTAAAGATGGGTGAGCTTCTCGTGGCTTTGGCCTGGATTAACCAAGACGATATGGAGATGGAATGGGAAGGAAAGATGCTCGACCTCGGGGACGTCGTCTTTGAAATCGACGTAATTCAGTCCCCCGAAAGAGGTGCCGATTTGGTCTAATAGGCCGCATGGTTTCCCGAAATGGACGTTTTCCGCGTATTGGCCGATTAGCGCCATATCGAGAGGGTCCATTTTGCCATCGTTATATAAATCGTCCTCGATTTTCGCGATAAGCGATTCGTAGCAGGCGGAGCTAGAAACCCCGGCCCCTTCGAAGATATCGTTGACCGCGGCCATCTTGAAGCCGCCGATCTTGTAGCCTTTTTCCTTCATTCTAGCAAGGACGCCGCGAGTTAAGGCAAGGGAAGTTCCCTTATCCTTTTCCTTAACCTCCAAATCATCGATATCAAAGGAGAATTTCGGATAGCCTTTGGAATAGATCGTCACGGTATCCTCATCGTCTTTGCTGACGGAGGCCGTGATGCCCATGCTGACGCCTGAGCACATGGTTAGACCCCTGTTATGGTCGGTATGGTTACCAAGAATCTCAAGCCTTCCATGGGAGAAATATACGTATTCCTCCTCCTCGGCAAAGGCCTTGTAGAACAGTTCTTGTGATTCGCTAGCTAGTATCATCGTCGTCTCCCTTGAATTTCAAGTTGTCTAATTGTAGTTAAATAAAGCTCCTTTTTGAATAGATTCCTTTAAGGAATTATTTGAGGCAGGTAAAACTATAAAGGACATGTCTCCTAAGGGGGTTTTCCTTATCGAAAACGTGATTACGGTAATCCCCTTGCTGCTCAACCGGCTCAATCGCGATGGAGCCGTGCTTGGTCTCGAGGAAGCCATTCGATAGCCTTAATCCCTCATGGGGGTAATTCATCGTATAGATTTGCATCGCCGGGTAATCGGAGGATACCTCAAGGCGGGTCCTCTCGTTTTCCAAGGTCAAGACCTTCTTAAAAGAAAAGTCATC
Source organism: uncultured Erysipelotrichaceae bacterium (assembly GCA_900317165.1). Taxonomy (GTDB): domain Bacteria; phylum Bacillota_I; class Bacilli_A; order RFN20; family CAG-826; genus Alloenteromonas. The sequence continues at coordinate 15,890 of ONFU01000010.1, read as the reverse complement.
GTTCCTATAATAGCAATGGTCATAGCCCCTTAAGGCGTTATTTTGCAAAGAGGGGTCGAATATCTTCTCGCCTATCTTCCTTTTCTTTAAGAAGGAAGTGACCTCATCGACCTTGGTCCTTCCATTAATGAGTAGATTCTCCTTATATGTCGCGACCTCATCGATATCGATTTGGAGTTTGGTGTTAAGGATATTTTCATCCCCAAGGGAGAAGAAGGTATGGTTAAGGGTATTGATGGAGGTCTCTTCGCTAGGATCTATTTCGAGGTTCATCATAACCGAATCCTCTTTTTTAGACACTGTATAGATGACCTTTATATCCAAATCCGCGGGATACGTGTCTTCGATTTTCCGGAAGAATAGTCTAAAGACTACTTCTATGTTTTCTTTGTTTTCACGGGTTTCGTAATCGAAATTGCGGAAAGCAAAGCAAAGGCCCTCCGAATGGAGGCAGATATCGTCTTTGCCCGGTTTGATGACGTAGTCCTTTCCCTTAAAACGCATATAGCCCTTATATAGCCTTCCGGCGATCGGGCCATCAATTTTGCCATAATAATCGGTTTTTCCGATATATACGTCATCATCAAGAGGATGGGCGGACATATATTCGCCCTTATAGATTAAGTCGCGGATTCCTCCGCCCATTGAAGAAAACCTGACTTTGAGGTTCTTCCCATTGTCGACGAGGATGAAGGTTACCTCGCCATGACGTGTTATTTCGATATTTCCCATATTCGTAACCTCCTTATAGGAATGGGGCGATTATGCGAAGCAACGCCCATTGGAGCCATCTTTTCTCATGGAAGGCGTTATATTCGGCATAGTTGAGTTCGTGGCTTTTCGCGAAGGTGTCCTCGAAGTCCTTCTTGATATCAAGCAAAGAGGGGGAGGCGACGATCAAGGTGCCGTTTTCAAGGTGAAGGTAGAGGGAACGGTAATCGAAATTGATGGTCCCGATGACCCCCATTGTATCATCGATGAGGCAAGTCTTCGCGTGGACGAATCCAGGGGTGTATTCGTATATCTTGCATCCGTTCAGGAGCAATTTCCCATAATGGGAACGGGTTAGTTGGAACACCGTCTTCTTATCGGGGATATGCGGGGTGATGAGCCTAACGTCGATCCCGGATTTCGAAGCGGCGATGAGGGCGTTTTCGATTTCCTTATCGATGATGAGGTAAGGGGTCATGATGTAGATATAGCGTCTGGCCCTTTGGATAAGCTGGAGATAGACCCTTTGGCCTACCGCCTGGGAGTCGAAGGGAATATCTCCAAAGGGCTGAACGAATCCTGAGGTAAGGGGAAATCCACCGACCTCATCGATGTATTTGCTTGGGGAATAGAGGTCCCTATCGATGATGGAATCCTTCTCGAAAGAGGTATGCCAGTTATCGAGGAACATCATGCTCATGGAGAAGACGGCCTCCCCGCATAGCCTGATCGCGTTATCCTTCCAATGGCCGAAGCGGGTGATTTTGTTGATGTATTCGTCCGCGAAATTGAAGCCACCCGTATAGGCCGTATGGCCATCGATTATCACCATCTTGCGATGGTCGCGGTTATTTTGCCTTACGTCGATAACGGGCCTAAAACGGTTGAAGCGATAGGCCTTTATCCCTTCTTTGCGCAGGTTCTTATCGTATCCGCTTGGGGCAACTTTTAAAGAACCCATGTCGTCATAGATGAGGCGGACATCGACCCCCTCTTTGACTTTTTGGAGGAGGATATCGTGGACATTAGTGAAGAAATAGCCATCGTATTCGAGGATGAAGACCTCGATGAAGATGTAATGCCTCGCCTTTTTCAAATCCTCGAGAAGGTGAGGAAAGGCTTCATCGACGAGGGGGAAATAGGTGACGGAGGTCCTTTCAAAGATACCTCCTCCTTTCGCGGTCGCGATGAATTTTTGGATCGGGACGGCGTTAGGCTCAACGTAATTTAGGGCCTCCAAAGTCTTGGGGTCGCTAGGAACGTCCTCAAGGGGGCGGATCCATTTATCGAGGGCCTTCCTTTGCTTCCTCCTAACCTGCTTATTGGCAAAGGCCAAATACATGATGATGCCCGCTAAAGGAAGCGCGAAAACCGCGATCATCCAGGAGAGTTTATAGGCATCGGGGGAGGACGAATTGAAGATATATAGGCCCGTGATGACATTTAAGACGAATAAGGAGGCGATGATCAAAACCGCCCAAGGGCTAAAAACGGTGTAGATCGCGACGAAGACGAAGAAAGCGATCCAAAGGAGGAACTGGATAAGGAGCAAGATGGCGATGAAGGCCTTCTGGAAGAAACCAGGACGAAAAAGCTTCATAGACGGACCTTCCTCTTCCCGTTATGGGCGAGGTAATCGGAATAATCGTAATAATTGCAGCCATATTCCTCGAGGATTATCCGATAGGCTTCGAGGATGTTCTGATAGGAGGCGTTGGAATTCACAAGGCGGAGGAATTGCTTCGTTTCCTCCTTCCTGATGCTCTTCTTGAAATAATCGAGCGAATCGAACATGGTCGCGATTTTATCGTGTTCCTCTGGGGTAAAGGGGACTTGGCGCTTCTTTCCCTTTAGATATGGCAAGAAAGCCAAAGCCTTACGGGCCACGAGGTAATCAAGTGGCTCGATGGGCCTGGTTTTGCATTCATCCATGCTTAGATATATGGCCTCGAATCCTTCGTGGGGGAATTTGACGGGGGTCTCCTCCTCGCAATAATAAGGGATCAAGGTGTCCTTGCCTTTTTTAACGGGAAGAAGCCCCTTAAGGACTTTGACTTCGGATGCGAAATTGACGTAGAAAGCATCCGCGAGGTGCTTCTTCTGATTGTTCTCCTCAAAGGCGATCGAGGGGAGATGGAAACCCGATTTTGGAAGGCCATCGTTATTGAGGTAACGGATGAAAAGAACGGTATTCCCGATTTTGAGGATACCGCCGATACGGTTATGTACCTTACTTCCCTTGGCCATAGGAAGATTTTAAACCTTTCGCCTATTTTAGGCGAGGGGGTAAGTTACCAACAGATTTCCTTATGGGTCATCTTGCTTTCGTAAGGTGCCCCATCATGGTCGATTTTGTTCACGAAATCGACGAATAACTGATGCACGTCCTCGCCCTTTTTGCCGCGAAGCAAAATCTCGTGGACGACTTTGTAATCTTCATAGGCCTTATTGAAAAGGTCTTCCATCGAGTCGGAAGTCTTTATTCCGGAGACGGGATGGGCCCATTCCTTATGGGATTCATTGAGCATATCGACATAATCGAATCTCTTATAACGTTTTGGATAGCTCATGCCATAGGCAAGGGATTCCTTGCCGACTAGGCGGAACAAAAGGCGTTTGGCCCCACTTCTGCTCCATAAAACCCCTTCAACTCCCTTATAGGCTTTGGTGGCTCTATAGAAAGAATCCTCGGTAAGGACAGGAAAAACATCATGAAGCTCGTACCACATTCTCGAGATCTCCATCAAATCATCCTTTTTGACTTTGATGGTCCCGCTAGTTTTGCGGAAGGTTTTGTATTTCTTTCCGACATAGACATCGAGGATCGCCTCGAATTTGCCATGGGAGAATTTGTAGAAGCCGGATAGATGGCCTGTTTCATCCATGCCCGAACGATAGAAAACATAGGGATGGACGTTCCTATCGAGGCAATAATGCATCCAGATGGCATCAAGATAGGCGAATAGCATCTCCTTCTTCTCGCTTTTTAAGGCGTATTCCATCATCTTGAAATAATGGTCGCCGATTTCCGAATGGTGGACGGTCTCGCCTACCTCTTGCATCTCTTTTTTGTCTTCTCCACTCCAAAAAGGGAGGATTCCATAATAGAAGAAGGGATCGCTTCCTTGGGTCCCTAGGGCGATAACATCGAAATACCCCCGTTCGTCTTCGGGGGTAAAACGACTTGCGAAGGTGTAATGGGTTAAGCAAGCTGGCATTAATCGTCTCCTGCTCCTAACCCTTCTAGGCCTTTCGCGTTAGCGACCTTATGGGCCTTGATGTTCTTGACGAAGAAGAAGACCGCGAGGGAGATGCCAGAGCAAATGAGGGCGTAAATCGGAAGAAGGGTCCAATCGAAGGTATCGAGGCGGAGAAGCAAGCCAAGGAGGATTGGGGTGATGGTCTGCGCGGCCATCGAAGCCATGTAATAATAACCGGTGAACTGCCCGACTTTCTTTTTCGAGCAAAGCTCAACGACCATCGGGAAGGAATTGAGGTGGACAAGTGACATGCCAAAGCCCTTAAGTCCCCAGACGATATAAAGGTAGAATGGGAAGGAATAATACTCGCTATCGGGGATCTTCGCGCCTCTTCCAACCGCGTATTGGAGGATGAGCCAAGCCGCTAATCCTAAAGCGGATAAGGCTAGACCGCCGACGATTGTCCATTTTCTACCGATTTTATCGGCGATGAAGCCGCCGACTGCAAAGCCGACAACCGAGCCAACGCCGCCGACGAGGACCATGATCATGTTGTTCGCGGAGCTTGTTCCTAAGAATCCACGGGAATAATTGATCATGAAGGTCGCAACGCCGTTATCGGACATGAACCAGAAGAATTCGGCGACGAGGATGAGGATAAGCATGATGAGATTGGCCTTTGACATCGGCTTTTCGTCATCGTGTTCGACACTATCGGCAACGGCCGCAAGGCGTTCGCCTTCCGCGATTTCGGGGGCGAGTTTCGCGGCTAATTCGTTTTCCCTAACGGTGAAGATAAGGACGATTGCGGAGATAACCATCAAAACGGAAGCGACGACGAAAGGCATCGTAATGGCCCAGATATTCCCGGTCGCCCAGGTGGTTTTGCCATCGCCTAGATAATCGGTAAGGACGAAGATAAGGCCGACGACGGTCGCAAAGGCGCCGCCGATATAGCCCATGATGTTGATGATGCCGTTAGCCCTTGAACGGAGGGGCTTTGGGGTGAGGTCAGGCATCAAGGCGACCGCGGGGTTACGGTACATCATCGCGAAGATGAGGACGACCGCCATCATGCTGATGAGGCCGACGAGATTGTTGTAATGGAAGAAAACGGGGATAAAGGGGAAGGCGATCGCACAGACGAGGGTACCTACTAAGATATAAGGCATCCTCTTGCCAAGTGGAGTGCGGGTCTTATCGGATAATCGCCCGAATATCGGCATCAAGATGAGGGCCGCGAGGTTATCCATCGCCATGATGATACCGACAAGATATTGGACATCGGTATCCTTGACCGATTCCTTGGGGATCCCTTGTCTAGCGGCCATCATGTCGCGGAAGGCCTCGGTCAAAAGGGTTGGGCACCAGGTGTCATAGACCTGCCATAAAAGCAAGATGCCGAAAAAGGCGAAACCGATGATGAACGTGCGCTTAAGGTTCAATTTCAGTTTCATAGGTGAAGAATCTTCCATATGAAAAGTCTCCTTGTATGGTTTTTCTTAAGGAGATTCTACTTTTTATCCCCCATCGTTGCAACTTAACAAAGAGCAAAATAGGAAACTCCCTTGCAAAAGATTGTCAAACAAAAGACGGGAAATCGACTTATGATTATGGGGTTTTGGAGAAAACTCTTATGAAGAAAAACAAAGGATTCCTCATTGTAACGATCATCGCCGTCACGCTTATGCTGGTATTCTTCCTAACGGATGGCTTCCTTAATCTAATCGCCCTCATGGGAACTGATTCAAGACCATATGCTTATCCCTTCCTTAAGGATGTCGACAAGACCGGTTTCACCCTCGAAGCCATTTTTGATTTGGTCGGTCTTATCGTCTGCGTCGTCGGCCTTGTTATCGCCGCGAAGAAGGATTCAAGCGAAAACAAAGCGATGATCGCTCCGTTAATCGGCATTTCCTTACTCGATTTATTAGGAATAATCGGGCCGATCGTGGCCATCGTCCTCACCAAAAAACTTGCGGAGGAAAACGGTTATATGTTCGATACGCAAGTCGTTCTTAACGCAAGGTTCTTCATCACCATCGTCTTGCTTAGTTTGTCATTTGTCTCTTGCCTCCTCTTTTTCTTCCTCAACGAGGAAAGGCTTGGCAAAATCAAGAAGGTCTTCGGCATAATCGCGCCTTCTGCAACCGCGTTAAGCTACCTCATCGTCATGTTCCTTAACGGCGGGAGCGGGGCGGCGACCTATACCTTTGGGATCGCGGTCCTCGTCACCTGCATTATCATGGCCGCGCTTTCCAATAAAGCAGATGATAGAAGCCAAAAAGACGAAACCGCCTCTGCCTCTATGGAAGAAAAGAAAGAGGAAGAAATCGAAAGCGAACCTTCGGTCGATGATACCGACTGGATGCAATAAGACTTTTTGCCTAACGGGGACGAAAAGTGCGATAATCTAAGGGCTTTTGGAGAACTCCATGGAAAGAAAAGAACCCCCTTTTATCCGCGAATTGCCTGAACGAAACGCCTCCGAGCATTTTGGACCGTGGATAAACGAAGCCAAGAAAATCGCCTTTATCCATAATAGTTTTTATATACCGGAAGGCTTCAAAGAATTAATGGAGATCATCCATGATGCCTTCTTGGATAAAGGGATGATCCTCTATCTTCTTCCTTCCAAAGATCTTCTTAACGCGGATAAGAAACGCCTTTCATTCTTTGATTATTTCATCCCTTACGATAAGGACGTGGCCCTTCTTAAAAGATTGGAAAACGAAGGCATGCCCCTTCTGAATTCATCTTTGGGAATTGAAATCGCCGATTCGAAGGTTTTGACTTTCCTCGCCCTAAAAACCGCGGGGGTCCCCGTTATCCCTTCCTTTATCTCCCCCTTTTGCTACGAAGGCGGACATTATGATGAACTGTCTTTCCTTGGCGAAATCGAAAAGAGCCTCCCTTATCCTTTTATTATAAAAGAGGACAAGGGATCATTTGGCGAAGGCGTCCATTTGGTTAATAACCATGAGGAAGCCAAAATGTTGATTGAAAAACTAAATGGCCGGAGATTCCTCTTCGAACCATTTATTAAGGAATGCCGCGGCAAAGATATCCGCGTCTTGGTCTTAAATGGGGAAATCATCTGTTCATATAGACGTGAGAACCCCTGCGATTTCCGTTCGAATATCGCTCTTAATGGAAAAGCAACGGACTATACAGTGGACAAAAACACCGCTTCCGTAGCCCTTAACGCCGTCAAAGCCCTCGGGTTAGATTTCGCTGGAGCCGATATCTTGATGTCTAACGATGGCCCGTTGGTATGCGAAATCAACGCTTCGCCGCTATTCCTCGCGGCGAAAAAAGCGACGGGCGTAGACGTCGCGTCGCTTTTGGGGGATTATGTTTTAAGCAAGATAGATCAATAATGGTCTTCCTGCCTTTTATGGTTCTTCCCGCATTTTTCGATATAGCTATCGATTGCCTCTTTTACGCTTGCCCCGAATAAAGGCAGCATATCAAGGTATTCGTCCACCAAAGAAAGATAGGGGTCGAGCCGGTAATCGTCTTTGAGGTTCAAGGCTCCTTTATAAAAGGATAGAAGAGCCTCGGTTAGGCTATCGAAACGGGCCTCGACCTTATGGGCGTGGGTCCTTACCCCTAGGGGGATGCCTAGGGAAAGAAGGAAATGAAGGCCATCGATATATTCTTCGAGGATCACGTTTTTGGGGGAGGGCCCCTTCAATGACCAATATTTGAAATCGCGGGTTTCGTTCGCGAATTCGCCAAGTTCCACAAGCAAAGCCAAAAGGCGTTTATGGAAGGTCGATTCATAGGTGACCCCATGACGGGAAGCGATATCTTCGTCTAGCTCCTTCTGCAAGGAATAAAGCTTGGTTAAGTCAAAGACCTCACTCATTGGAGTCGCCCTTTAGACGTGGGAGGTGCCAGATGTCGCGGTTATATTCCTCGATTGTGCGGTCGGAGGTGAAATAACCGCTCTTAGCGATATTGATGATCGCCGATTTCGCCCAAGCGGAACGGTTCTTATAGAGTTCATCGGCCTTTTCATGGGCTTCGCAGTAGGCGCTGAAATCGGCGAGGACGAAGAATTGGTCACCATGTCCCATGATCTCGTCGAAGATCATCCTGAACTTGTTGGAATCGCCTTCGGTCCATGGGCCGGTGAAGAGGGAATCCATGACGGTCTTGACGCGGGAATCGGAATTGTAGACGTCCCATGGGGAATAGGTGCCGTTATCGACCATATTCTGGACTTCTTCCGCCTTCAAACCGAAGATAATCTCGTTTTCTTCTCCGGCCAAAGCGGCGATTTCGACGTTAGCGCCGTCTAAGGTTCCAAGGGTGATGGCCCCGTTCATCATGAGCTTCATGTTGGAGGTCCCAGAAGCCTCTTTGCCGGCGGTTGAGATCTGCTCGGAGATATCGGCGGCCGGGATGATCCTCTCGGCAAGGCTGACGCCGTAATTCTCAACGAAGACGATCTTCATGTATTTGTTGACTTGCGGATCGTTGTTGATGGCTTTGGCAACGCCGTGGATGAGTTCGATGATCTTCTTGGCATAGACATAGCTTGGCGCGGCCTTGGCCCCGAAGATATAGGTATGGGGAACCATCTTGAAGTCTGGCTCGCTCTTGAAGCGATGGTAGAGATGCATGATGTGGAAGACGTTAAGAAGCTGTCTCTTATAGGCGTGGAGACGCTTGATCTGGACGTCATAGATGCTATTTGGATCGATTTCGAAGCCATATTCAACCTTGACGAAATCGGCGAAGTCCTTCTTCTTTTTGAGTTTGACCTCGAGGAATTTCTTCTGGAATTCCTTGTCTTTAGCGAATGGGAGGAGTTTTTCGATTTGATGCTCGTAATCCTTCTTCCAAGTGTCGCCAATCGCGGAGGTGATAAGTTTGGAGAGCTCGTGGTTAGCGTAGATCAACCAACGACGATGGGTGACACCGTTGGTCTTGTTGTTGAACTTCTCGGGGTAATATTTATAGAATTCGCGGAAGGTGTATTCCTTAAGGATTTCCGTATGGATTTTGGCGACCCCGTTGACGGAGAAGACGGTGTAAATCGCCATATTGGTCATATGGATCTGGCCATCTTTGATGATCGCCATCGCGTAACGGTCGCTTTGGGAGATGTTGTTCTGGCTGAACCAGATGTTTTGCCTCCTATTGATTTCTTCGATGATCATATAGACGCGAGGAACGAGGGTCTGCACGTAGTTGATCGGCCATTTCTCGAGGGCTTCGGGCATGACCGTGTGATTGGTGTAAGCAAATAGCTTGGTGACGACCTTCCAGGCCTCGTCCCAACCATAACCATATTCGTCCATCATAAGCCTCATGGCTTCGGGAATCGCAAGGATTGGGTGGGTGTCATTCAACTGGATGACATAGGCATCCGCGAACTTCTCAAGGCCGCCGAAGCGCCTATTGAAGGAACGCATGGCGGATTGAAGGCCGGAAGAGACGAGGAAATATTGCTGACGGAGGCGGAGCATACGGCCGTGTTCGGTCGAATCGTCTGGATATAGACCATGGCAAAGCTCACGGATCGTCCCTAGATATTCCTCGAAGGTTTGGTCGGTTGGGAGGTTGTTTTCACTAGGTTCGGCGGACCATAGACGTAAGGAATTCGCGACTCCATTACGGTATCCCGGGACGGAGACATCATATGGAACGGCGCGGATGCAGGTAGGATTGGCGATACGCCAACCATAGGTGCCATCGGGTTTGAGGAAGGTTTCGGCCTGACCATAGAATTTGACCTCGACCGCGTGTTTTGGCTTCCTGACTTCGAAGACGAAGCCGTTGGTGAGCCATTGGTCTGGGAGCTCGACCTGCTTGCCGTTGATGAATTTCTGACGGAAGAAGCCATATTCGTAACGGATGGTATTGCCATATCCTGGATATCCAAGGGAAGCGATGGAATCGAGGAAGCAAGCGGCAAGACGGCCAAGGCCGCCATTGCCTAAGCCGGCGTCGGATTCAAGATCCTCGAGTTCATCGATATCGATGCCGAGTTCTTCCAAGCCGTCGCGGACGACTTTGAAGATGCCGAGGTTCTGCATATTGGAAAGAAGCAATCTCCCCATGAGGAATTCCATGGAGAAATAGATAAGCTGCTTCTTATTGGTAGCGAGGATGTCTTCGCGGCATTCCCTCCAATAGTAGCCGGCGTAATCGCGGACCATCTCGCCAAGGACGTCATACCTTTCGGTGATGTGGGAGTCAGGGACCGAACGGCCGTATTTCTCCTCAAGGCGTCTTTCGAAGGTCTGTTTGAAATCTAGTTTGTTTTGGAACATGTTGTGTTTCCTTTCGTATTCAAATGAGCGCATCTGCGCTTGACACGAATGGATTATAGCATGCCTATGCGCGAGGACAAAGCAAAAAGGCCAAATCGTAGGTGCTCGATTAAGCATTTTTTCAACTATCCAAGAAAAAACTTTTGAAAAGGCAATTAAGGTTTTATCGGAAAAATTAGCGGTGATTTTGACACTGTCTAAAAAGATTGGAATTTTTCGTGAGCCAATTTTCGGTTTTCTTCCCTATTAGTTAGTAGGAGGAAAACCCAAATGGAAGACCTTTGGAGTTTGTCTCCCCTCATCAACCCGCGCGAAGCCTCCTGGGCAACGTCCCTTAGGCGCGGAAGGAAAGGAGGAAAACGGCGTGTCCAAAAGGCAAAAGAGGCCAGGGCGGCCCAAGGCGATCGCGAAAGCGGCGTTACGGATCCTGCTCGCGGCCCTGCTGCTGTTAGGGACCCTGTTCCCCCATAGGTGGTAAATAAAAGGGCCGACGAATAGTCGGTCCAAAACGTCACCTTTATGATACCCCCAGGACCGGACCCTTTCAAGGGGGCTATGGCCGGAGACCAGGGGTATCGTAATCCTACATTTGAGGTATCGTTCTTATACTTTGTTAGGCAAAATTTGGATATAATGTTTCGGGAGGATTTATATGGGGCCTATTGAAACTAAAAGGTTGCTTCTAAGGGAATTCCATGAAGGAGACGAAAACGATATTTTCAATAACTGGGCAAGTGATAAAAGGGTCACAGAATTCTTGACTTGGGCACCCCATGCATCGGTTTTCGATTCCAAAGTGATCCTTTCCAAGTGGCTTGATGAATATAAAAAAGAAGATACCTATCGGCTTGGCATAGTCTTAAAAGAAGAGAACAAACTCATCGGGGCAATAGATATAGTCGGCCAACGTTACGATTGCCCTGAAATCGGATATTGCCTTGCTTATGATTATTGGGGAAAGGGCATCATGACCGAAGCCGCGACCGCCTTTAGGGACGCCCTTTTCGCCTTGGGTTTCCGTCGCCTCGTAATTAGGGCAAGAGCCTCCAACGTTCGCAGCACCAAGGTCATTTTCAAGCTTGGCGGAAAATTCTATGAGGGCGATTATGATTACGTGGAAAAAGACGATAGGAGTTATTTGATCAATACCTTCTTCATCGATAACCCAAACTATCCTCCGCTTCCCCTTCCTAACCCCTATCGTTGCCACTAAAAAGAAAGAGAAAAACTTTATGTTTTTTTGGGTCTGCCCCAAATTGCTTTAAGGCCCAATCTAAGGTAGAATTACATCCGAGGTTTTTATATGTCTTTCATCCCGTTGCACGTTTATTCAGGCAATTCAATGCTCCGCAGCGGGCTTTCGGTTGAAAAATGCGCGGCCTTAGCCAAGAAAAACGGTTATGAATACGCTGCGATCTGCGATTATCAGACCCTCTCGGGGTTTGCCGAATACAACGCCTTATGCCGTAAATACGGGGTCAAACCGTTATTTGGCCTCGATTTCGAGGTCGAGGGGAACCTCTTAAGCGCCTTCATCAAAAACGAGGAAGGTTACCTTAATGCCATCGCGATTGATTATGCGATCAGCAAAGGCGAATTCGATTTGGGCTTCCTGAAAAAACATGCGGAAGGCCTTCTTTTCGTCCTTGTCTCGGAGCATTCCTTCCTCCACGAGACCTTTCTTACCGAGGCAAACGAAATCCCTAGCAGGCTCGCTTCATTATGCAAGGGATTAGGCGAAGTCTATCTTGGCATCCCTTATATTCCCGAGGAGAAGCCCTTCATCTCCTTCTTGCGTTCCTTCACGGAGAAATACCCTTATCCCAAAGTCGCCTTCCCCCATATCCTTTACCAAAAGAAAGAGGATGCGATCACCCTGGAGATCCTCCGCGCGATCGCTAGCGCGGAACAGCTTGACCATAAAAAGGCGGATGGGCCCAACTATTATTTGACCGTTGAAGAAGCCTCTGCATTTTTTAACGAAGATGAGATAACCGCGATTGATGGAATCGTCTCCTTGACCAAGGATTTTGCCCTCATCAAGAAAAGAGGGAATCTTTTAACCTTCCCAACGAAAGAAGGCTATGACGATAAGAAAGAATTAAGGGAAAGGGCCTATGAAGGGCTAAAAAGGAAAAAACCCGATTACACTCAAGCCTATATCGATAGACTCGAATACGAATTATCCGTCATCGAGAAAATGGGCTATTCCTCCTACTTCCTTATCGTCGCGGATTATGTTGCCTATGCCTTATCGGTCGGCATATCGGTGGGTCCTGGAAGAGGATCGGGCGCGGCATCCCTCGTCTCATATTGCCTCGATATTGTGACCCCAGACCCCATTGAGAACGATTTGCTGTTCGAGCGCTTCCTCAACCCCGAAAGGCAATCGATGCCGGATATCGACGTCGATTTCGCGGATAATCGCCGCGATGAGGTCGCCGCCTATCTCCAAAGCAAATACGGCCATGAAAGGGTCGCCCATATCATCACCTTCCAAACCCTTGGGGCCAAAGCCGCCCTGCTAGATATCGGCAGGGTCTTCGAATACAAAGACGAGGACATCAGGAAAATCTCCAAAACCATCCGCGACGTCATGGGCGGGACATTAAGGGAGAATTATAAGAAAAACGCCAAATTCCGGGCTCTCGTCGATAGCGACCCCTACTATTTGGAAATCGTCTCCCTGGCCGTGAAGATCGAGGGATTGCCTAGGCAAAGCGGCATCCATCCCGCCGGCATGGTCTTAAATGACGCCCCCCTTCTCAAAGCCATCCCAATCCACGAAGACCCAACCTGGGGTTTAGTCGCCTCCTTCGAAATGAATTATTTGGAGGAACAGGGTTTCCTCAAGATGGATATCCTCGGTTTAAGGAACCTCACCCTCATCGATAATTGCCTCGATATCCTTCATGATAAGGGCATTGAGGAAAAGAAGGCCCGTTTCCTCCCATATCGCGACCCCAAGGCGATCGAGCTTATCCGTAAGGGTAAGGTAATGGGGCTATTCCAACTTGAATCCTATGGCATGCAGAAAGCGATTAGGGAGGTTTCCCCCACTTCCTTTGAGGAAGTCGTCGCGATCATCGCCTTATATAGGCCTGGCCCAATGGAAAATATCCCAACATTCGCAAGACGGAAAAACGGAAGGGAAAAAGTCACTTACCCCTGTAAGGAAGTCGCTTCCATCCTCTCTTCGACCTATGGCATCATCGTCTATCAGGAACAGATCATGCAGATCCTTTCCGCGATGGCGGGGTTCTCCTTTGGCCAAGCAGACGTCTTCAGAAGGGCAATCAGTAAGAAAGACGCCTCGAAGATGGTCGCCTTGAAAGACGAATTCATCGAGGGGGCCATGAGAAAAGGCCATAGCAAGGAACTTGCGGAAAAAGTATTTGGCCTCATCTTCCGTTTCGCCGATTATGGCTTCAACAAGGCCCATTCGTTAAGTTATGGGGTCCTCGCTAGCCAAATGGCCTATTTGAAGGCCCATTATCCTTTGCCTTTCTTTGCCTCAATCCTCGATGGGACACCCGTGAACGACCGAAAATTCAAGGCTTTGTCGAGTGAGATCAAACAAGCGGGCTACGTCTTCCTTAACCCTGACGTCAACGCTTCCCATAACTCATTCTACCCCGAGGAAAAGGGAATCCGCTTCCCCCTTCTTTCCATCAAGGGCATCAATTCCTCCTTCTGCCGTGAACTCGTCGACGAAAGGGCCCAAAACGGTCCATACAAGGACATCTTCGAATTTGCCATGAGGACCAAAAGGTTTGGCCTAACCACGAATCTTCTGGTCAAACTTATCGACGCCGGGGCCTTCGATTCCTTAAATGAAAACCGTGAATCGTTAAGGCTATCTAGCGATTCGATCCTCTCTTACGCGGAGATGCTTTCTGGACCAAGTGGGAACGCCGCGCTTCTTAACCTGAATTTCCCAAAACCTTCCTTGATCGAGATTGCCCCCAATCGACTTAATGACCTCCTCGCCGAGAAGGAAGTCCTTGGAATCGCTCTTTCCGGCTCGCTTCTATATGTTAAGGAAGACGTCATCAAGGAGAGAAAGCTTTTGACCATCGATGCCTTCAGGGAAAAGGGAAACGGGGAATTCGCGGCCATCATCAACGGGGTGAAGACCATCATCACCAAGAAAAACACACGCATGGCCTTCATAAATTGCTATGACGACGACTCCGAAATCGAACTAACGATGTTCTCGGAGGCTTACGATAATTCCTATTCTTCTTTGAAGGAAGGGAACCTCGTCTATATCAAGGCCGAGAAAGATCGAAGCCGTGAGGATACCTATATCGCAAGGGAAATCGGACTTTTATAAGGAGAGAATTATGGACAAAAGGAAGCTAATCGTGATCGACGGGAACTCTTTGCTTTTCCGCGCCTACTATGCGACGGCATATGGGGGACCCGATACCATCATGCGCACCTCCAAAGGGGTTCCGACCAACGCGATATTCGGTTTTTCCAACATGATTCTTAAACTCCTTTCCTCCTTTGAAGGAAACGAAAGCCTCTTCGTCGGTTTCGACGCGGATAGCCATACCTTCCGTAAGGAGGAATTCGAGCAATATAAGGCCAACCGCCCGCCTTGCCCCGAGGATTTGATTCCCCAGTTCGCCTCCAGCCGCGAGCTTTTGGAATCCCTTAACGTCAAATTCTACGAAGAGCATGGCATCGAGGCCGATGATATCTGTGGGACGATTGCCAAAGAGGGCGCCGAAAAAGGGTATGAAGTCAAAATCTACACCTCCGATAAGGATTATCTTCAACTAGTCGATGATAACATCACGGTCATCCTTTTGAAGAAAGGATTATCGGTCGTTGATGAAGTCACCCCTTCATCGATGGTCGAGGAATTCGGTTTCGCCCCGAAGCAAATCATCGATTTCAAGGGGCTTCGCGGCGATTCCAGCGATAACCTCCCCGGAATTCCTGGGGTTGGCGATAAAACCGCGGTCAAGCTCATTCAGGAATATGGCTCCTTCGATGAGATCGTTTTGGCGGCCAAAGATGGCCGAATAAAGGGGAAAATCGCCCAAAACATCATCGATAACGAGGAGTTAGGGAGGACTTGCCTCCGCTTAGCGAAGATCCTAATCGACGCGAAGCTCCCCTTTGATGTCGATGATTGCCTCTATCCTGGATGCGACTTCAAGAAGATTTCCGATTTCTGCCATAAATACGAGCTCCGTCAATTGCTTAACCGCCTTCCTTCGAACATCAAGGCCGAGCCAAAAATCAAATCGCCAGAGACCAAAACCGTTTCCTCCTTGAAGGATTTGATAACTAGCAAACGAATCGGGGTCTCCTTCGATATCGATTCCTCCTCTTACCATGACGAAGACCCTCATGGCATTGCTATAAGCAATGGGAAAAACAACTATTACATCCACGCGGAAGACGCGAAAACCGATGAGGCATTAAAGGCGATTTTAGAGGACCCATGTATCGAAAAAGACGTTTTCGATGGCAAGAAATGTCTCCTTTCCGCGAAGCGTCTAGGCATTGATATCAAGGGCATCGCCTTCGATATGATGTTAGCTTCCTATATCCTTGATTCCAGCGTCTCCGATAAGCCTAAGGATGCCTTTGCCCTATTTGGGATAGATATCGCTCCTAAGGAAGAAAACATCTCCCTCTTCGATCCTAGCGAGTCCTCGTTAAACGGGAATAT
>ONFU01000071.1 GCA_900317165.1 uncultured Erysipelotrichaceae bacterium | reverse complement strand
AGCAACCAAGCCAAAACCATAAAGATAGACGTCTTGTCCTCTTGCAAAAGAGAAGCCAAGACAATAAGGCAAAATAAAGGTCGAGGTCATTGGACCAGAGGCTACTCCGCCGGAATCGAAGGCACTCGCGGTGGTAATCGGCGAAACAAAGAACGATAAGGCGAAGGCTATTATATAGCCTGGAATTAAATAATACATGATGTCGAATTGGAAATAAGCGCGGATAAGCGTTAAGGCAACCGCCACCCCAATAGAGACCGCAAGAGTGATCAAAACATGGATTTTCTTGATATTACCTTCGGTAACATCTTCGATTTGCTGAACCAAGACGTGGACGGCAGGTTCAGCCAAAACACCAAAGACGCCAAACAAGGTACCGATAATTAAGGCCAAAGGTAGGAATTTGCCATCGGACCCAAACCCTTGTCCGACTTTGGAGGCGATTGGCAAGAAGCCGTATTCTACAGCGGAAAGGAAAAGAACCAACCCTATATAGGTAACGATCATACCGTTAACGATACGGAAGATAGTCTTTCCTGGAAGCTTAACGAAGATGCGCTCATAAACGAGGAAGAAAACGAGGATCGGCCCAATCGAGAAAGCGACGTTTTTGCTCGATTCGATTAACCCATGCGCTATATTTTGTCCCATATCAGT
Organism: uncultured Erysipelotrichaceae bacterium; assembly: GCA_900317165.1. Taxonomy (GTDB): domain Bacteria; phylum Bacillota_I; class Bacilli_A; order RFN20; family CAG-826; genus Alloenteromonas. The sequence continues at coordinate 4,764 of ONFU01000071.1, read as the reverse complement.
CCCAAAAACGGCGGGAGTATAGGTATTTGGAAGATCGTTTCCAGTAAGTTTCATGATCCAAGCGATGATGATGACGGCGATTATCGGCCCGACAGAGCAAAGAGCCGTCAAACCGAAGGCGTCTTCAGAGTTTTTGCCACCATGGGATGCCGCTAAGCCAACGCCAAATCCTAAAAGGAAGGGGACGGTGACAGGGCCCGTTGTAACTCCTCCTGCGTCAAAGCAAATCGGAAGGAAGCGAGGATTGATCACATACGTAAGCATGAAGACGAGCCCGTAGAAAGCGAGGAAGAACATGTTGAGGTTTTTCTTGGAGAAAACCCTTGATACCCCAACGACTAGGAAAAGTCCAACGCCCAAGCCAATCGTGACGATAATAACTATCGAATTTATGCCGATTTGTCCTGAAAGGACAGCTAAATCTGGCTCTGCAATCGTAACCAGGACGCCAAGGATAAAGGTCATAGCCAAAACAAAGAACAAATTCTTCTTTTGCATGAGGGAGCCGCCGATTATCTGACCGATATCGGTCATGGATTGTTCGGTTCCAACGCTGAATAAGCCCATTCCAACCACAACGGAGGCAATTGCGATAAGGAAAGTGAAGAATTCGCTATCGGAAATTAGAAACTGAGGTTGGAAGGCGGTGCTAAAAGCAAATTTTTGGAAGAGGAAGAAAATAATGACGACGATCGCGATTGGCAAAGTCGAAAAGAGCGATTCTCTTCCTTTCGATAGCCAATAACGCACCTTTGTCATCTCTTCTTGTTACCTTTCGTAACCCCTTTTTTGTAGGCCTTAAAACCGGTTTTGCCTTTTTTTATCTTGGTTGCGGTCCGCGTATCGCGCATCGCCTTTTGCTTCTTTTCCGCCACCTTATTGACGTTTTTCGCGGAATCGCCGGTTTTTGAGAACATCAATTTCTTGAAATCCTCAGGCATGGGGGCTGTAAAATCATACACCTTCTTATTGAGAGGATTAACTAGAGTTAATCGATAGGCGTGGAGACCCAATCTATTGAGCGGGTTGGTGGGTTCGCCGTATTTATCGTCCCCGACAACGTAGAAACCACGCGAACCAAGCTGGACGCGTATTTGGTTTTTACGCCCAGAGAAAATATGAACGTCCAACAAGGAATAGGGTTTCTTGTATTTGATCAATGTGTAATCCGTCCTAGCAAGCTTTCCTTTGGCTCTATTCTTGGTGACATAGACCAAATGGAGGTCGTTATCCGCCAAATAGTCTTCTAAAGAAGCTGATGGAGGGTTAATCTCTCCTTCGACAATCGCGTAATAGAAACGGTTTTGGACTATGTCCTGCCAAGATGATTGAAAACTATCCCTAACCTCTGGGGTCTTCCCAAAAATCAAAACGCCGGAAGTGTCTTCATCAAGCCTATGAACTACGTAAACCCTGGCCTTCTGATTCCTTGCTCTAACGTAATCCGAGACCAAACGGTATGCAGTTTTGCCTTTTTCGCGGTCGGTTGCAACCGAAAGAAGGCCCGAGGGTTTGTTGATTGCGATTATGTATTCGTCTTCATAGATAATCGGTAAATCTCTGGTCTCTTTTTTGGCGATCGGCCTTTTGGAGATGATGACCGAGTCTTCTTCCACGAGCGGATAATCGAATTGGCTTACTGGAACTCCTCCAACCGCGACCTGATGATGGGAAAGGAGGCTCTTGATGGTCTTTCTTGGCAAATCGGGACGAACGAAAAAGAGGAATTCCATAAGGGTGGTCTTTTTATGGACTTCGTATTCTTGGATTGACGAAGGATCAACCAAGCCCTTTTTGGCGTTTTTGCTCTTTTTGTTGTCGTTTCGATTCATTATTTGATCCCTAGGAACTCTTTGAGTTCATCAAGCCTTTCGTTCATGATTCTTCTTCCATCTTGATATAGGGCTTCGATCTTTTCCCCATCTTTTTCAGCGTGGCCGATCGTTGGGGGAACTTCTGGGCAAATAACGAAGGCCTTGCCTTCTTTTTCAAGGCGGAATATCTCATCCATGTCGTCGTTATAGAGAATGTATGAATCTTTGCAAGAAGCCACATACTCCGGATATTTGTGATACATCAGGCTATAACCGGCCCGTTTGAAGAAACCGGGTTTCTTTTTGCGGTATTCCCTGGTTCTTGTGAGGACGATGACTAATTTTTCATATCCTTCTTCCAAGGCAATTTTGTAAGGTACTGGGCATTCGTTACACCCATCAAGGTAAAGTCCATCTCCTACTTTTACCGGCTTGCTTACCAAAGGTAAGGATGAAGAAGCTGCGATGGCATCATCGAAATTGGGCCCGCTTTTCTCAAAATATGCGGCCTTGCCCGTTTTGACGTCCGTTGTCCCGCAATAGAAACGGATAGGGTTGTTCTTAAAAGCCTCGTAATTGAAGGGAATGGTCTTAGGTACCTCTTCGAACATGTAACGGAAATTGAAGAAAGACCCGTATTTCATTCGGTTATGGAAAGAGGCAAATTCCTTCTTGGGCATGATCTCAATGACGAATTTCTTTGTCCTCCCGATATCTCCCGAAACGAAATTGTAGGCGGAAAGGGCGCCTGCCGAGGTTCCGGCTATCATATCGAAGGAGATACCGTTTTCGGCGATTACATCGAGGACTCCTGTGGCAAAAACACCTCTGGTGCCTCCGCCTTGGACAATTAAAGAACGAACATTGCTTACCATAGGTAAAATGTTACATGTTAACGAGCGCAAACTCTAGAGGAAAAGATATGTTTTTGATTAAGATATCGCTTTTGCGATAAACTCACACATCGCTTGGTTGACTTCAATCGATTCTTTTTCGTTGGGATCGGTGATGTTATGGACGTGGCCAATCCTCTTGTCGTCGCAATCGATATCTACGAACTGATAAGGGACGTTTTTCCCTTCCATTTCCTGTTTTAAAAGCAAACTTTCGGATCTCAGGAAATCGTTTTTACAAGTAGAGACAAAAAGAGGAATCGACAAAGTATCAAGATATGCTCTTGGCGAAATCGATGACATGTATGCCTTATCTTTGAATCTTGGGCCCAACAATCTGGTGGTCCCCCTTTTGGTCATCTTCGTTTCACCAACGCTGACAAAATTATAAACTGGGCAATTGATCAAAACCGCTTCTACATGGTTTTCGTTAAAGCAATATCCTAACTTCTCGGCAACGTCCTTATTGTTGATAGCTAAAGCGAGGAGCAAGGCGAAATGGCCGCCAGCAGAATCGCCGGTTATAACGAATTTATCGCCTTCAAGACCAAGCTCCTTGATGTGCGAGAAGATGTAATTTATGCATTCCGCGCATTCATCAATCTGCTCTTTCGTATCCTTGTGGCCATCGTTTGGGTGGTAATCGACGGAGATGAAATCAAAACCGTCTTCGACGAATTTGGTTCCGAAAAAGAAATTCTCTTTTCTATTCCCAAAGATATAGGAACCCCCGTGGATATCGATTACACAGCATCCTTTCTTCTCGCCTTTTCCATAGATTAAATCGAATTGATTATAGAAATCGGCGTTCTCTTTATAGGGGATATCGTTTCTTTCCTCATAGTTTTCATGAGGAGGGAAAAGCTTTCTTCTCTTCTTGTTCAGTCTCTCGCAATAGGACTTGATCATCATCACCGACAATAATCCGATTTTCATGACATGCCTCCCCTATTTTATTAGTTTAAAGTGTTTAAGGGCCTTTTCGAGCCCGTCGTTTTCGATTCTATCGGTAACATAATCGGCGACTGCCTTGACCTCATCCTTGCCATTTCCCATGCAAACGAAAGTCCCAGTGGCTTTCTTCATGGAAATATCCTGGGTATCGTCTCCAAAAGAAATGGTTTCTTCTTTTTTTAAACCTAGGTAATCCATAATGGATTGAATGGCTGCGCCTTTTTCATGGATTCCATAGCTTATGTCGACCCCCGATTCGTGGAATCGGTACCATTCGAGGTGAGGGGCTACGGAATGAACTTCTTCATCTAATTCCTCCGGAAGGAAAAGAAGCATTCCCGTACATTCTTCGCCTTTATAATCCCTTACCTCAGGAACTTGATAAGTGTAGACATAATGGTAGGAATCCACATATTCGTCTGTAGGAGCAATGAGGAATCTTTCCAAAGGGGTGACGATTTCCGCGGTCCGTCCAAGCTCCTTCATCTTCTTGATGATTGCGAGAGTATCCTCTTCCTTCATGAGCATCTTACGCACGGTTTTCCCGTTTGTTACCGAAATCGCCCCAGCGGAAGCAATATAGCCATCCCAATCGATGCCCAGATCGAAAATGCCAAACAAATCCATGGAATTGTATGGCCTTGCAGAGCAAATATAGACTTTGACCCCGTTTTTCTTTAGTTTTTTTATCGCTTCGATGCCAGAAGGAACATATCTTTTGGCCTTATGGTCATATAACGTCCAATCAATATCAAAGAAAGCGGCCTTAATCATCGGTCTTGAACCTCAGTTTCTTGGCTAATTCAGATAGCTTGTTCTCATCGACCTTAAGGACTTCCCTATCGTAAGTAACAAGGCCGTTTTCTTCCTCTTCGACATCGCAGAATTGGGTATACACAGTCGCGGATAACCCTTGTTTGTCGATTAAATCGAGGAGAGTTTTCTCGTAGGTATCTATAAATTTCTTAGAAAGGGCGTCTTTGTCCTTCGTTCTAGCGTAATGGATGCCTTTGCCGCTTCCGGAATGATGGCCGGATTCATGATAAACAAAGCCCCCAAATTCGGTGAGGGAGAGGATTCTTGGGTCCTTCGTTTTCATCTTG
>ONFU01000090.1 GCA_900317165.1 uncultured Erysipelotrichaceae bacterium | reverse complement strand
CAATGCCTTTTTTAAGTAAATCTTTCATATTTTCTCCTTATTGAAAAATCACTTTACCTATTTATCCCCCTTCTTGGGAAGAAGTCAATAAAGCAATTGCCCTTTTTTTCAAATATGGATGTATGTCATGCCTATTTTCTATGTTGCTTTATTTGACTTTGATGGCCTTAGGCGAAGTTCTTGATGCCCGATATCCGTTAACTAGATAGCCAAGTTCAAAAAATATGTGCAGGCGCGGGTGAGAGTGCTATATTTATTCGCGTCAAAAATAGGAGAATTCCAATTATGGGAAGACATTTTGAAGTAAGAGCAGCCGCGATGGCGGCCACCGCGAAAGCCAAATCCGCGATCTACATGCGTGCCTCCAAGGAGATCTACGCCGCCGCGAAATCTGGCGAGCCCGATCCAAATAGCAACCTCGCTTTACGCGCCGCGATCGAAAAATACCGTAAGCAATGCCCGAAGGACGTCATCGAGCGTGCCATCGAGAAAGCCAAAGGCGGAGACGCCGTTGCCTATATCGAAGGCCGTTATGAATTCATGGGCCCGGGCGGAAGCAACCTTATCGTCGATACCCTTTCCGATAACGTCAACCGCGCCCTCGTCACCGTCCGTACCATCGTTACCCGTAAAGGTGGAAAGATGGCTTCCGTCGTCTATAACTTCGAACACGTTGGTATCCTCAATTTCAAAGGCGATGCCTCCGCGGTCGAGGAATCGCTTATCCTCGGCGACGTCGACGTCAAATCCGTCGAGGATGTCGATGGTGAAATCGAAGTCAAGGTCGCTCCAAACGATCTTGAGAAGGCCAAGGAAGTCCTTAAGGCCGACCTAAGCATCGATGATTATGACCGTGCCGAACTCACGATGTATCCAAACGAATGGATCGAAGTCGATGATGAGGCCAAAGCCAAACTTCAGGCGATGCTCGCCGAACTCGACGAAGCCGAAGACGTCCAAGCCGTCTACCATAACGTCGATAACATCTAATCTTCAAATTAGGCCCTTTGGGGCCTTTTTTATTGGGAAACGTATATAATATTTGCAGAAAAAGAAAGGAAAAGTATGTTAAGGAAACCAATTCTATTCGTTCTGTTAGCTTCGTTCCTATCTTCCTGTGGGGGAACGCCAAACACCTCCTCTTCAACGAAAGGGAGCGATTCCACCATTTCTTCTTCGTCCGAAGTTATCGAATCCTCATCTTCTATAACTTCCTCATCCTCTTCGGCGATCAATCCTCCCGCGCCCGGGCAAGGGGCTTGGGACCTTAATTATTCCGCGATCCCCGCGACGGAAGGAAATGACTATAACCTCGATTTTGATTTTTCCACCGTTTCAGGAACCGGCGTTACCCAGGGATTCCATGGGAATAATCTAAGAAGAGGTAAAGGTACCTATAATGGTTTATCCGTTGAGAAGACCATCGAGATGAAGGCGGGGGAATCCTATATTCATTCCACGACCGCGAAGGCCGATTTCTTTCGAGTCGCAATCCTTCAAATCAAAAACGAAGACGGCGAAGATATCACGGGTACCCCCTCTTTCTATGTCGGAAGTGAAGTTGGCTTAAAAGGAGGAGAGGAAACCGAATTTGACAAGGAAACCCTCGAAAACCAGAATATCATCCTCTATTCATATCTTCTTGGAACCAATGGGTTCCGGATAGAAAATAAAACGTCCAACCCTATTTATCTTATTTCCTTATCTTATCCAGAATAAGGAGGGAATATACGTCTAGCCTTAAGGAAGAAGCGGGCCGCCTCTTCCTTTTCTTCTATGAAGGAGGAGAAGCGGATAAAGCTAACCTCATTCCCTAGGACTATGGAGAGTTCCTCTTCTAAACCAAGGAGATCAAGTTCCTCCATCTTGGTATCTATCACAAAGCGATACATATCCTTTTCCTTAAGGAAATAGGCAAAGGAAACATCATATCCCCTAAATAGATCCTCGATTGCTCTTGATAGGGAATTTAATGACATGCTCCCCCTCTTTTTTGGGTTAGGGAGTTCCTCTAGCCTTCCCAAAACATATTGCATCGTCTTGGAATCGTTTTTCTTATAGGTCCCCATCTCAAGGTTTTGGTAACCTCTTCGAGATAATCCGACGATATCCGCGGCTTCCGTTTGGGTGAGGCCTTTCTTTTTCCTTAAAGTTTTCAAGTCCATAGCTAGATTTTATATCAAAAATGCGCTTTTAAAAAGATAAATATGCGCCTAAAAGCGCAAATTATCATGTAAAAAAGCGCATTATTTTTATTAAATTAATTCGATTAATACTATGAAATAACATATTTTAACGATTTTTCTTGCATGGAGTATTGACGATGGGCATAATCTTGCATGGCTCCCCTCACGGGGAACATTAACGCGTAAGGAGAAAGAAACAATGCAACGTCAAACCACCTTAGCGAAGAAGGAAGAAATCACGAGGAAATGGATCCTCATCGATGCGACCGACATCCCTCTCGGCCGTCTCGCTTCCAAAGTCGCGGTGATCCTCATGGGCAAGGATAAGCCCACCTACACCCCCAACCAAGATTGTGGCGACAATGTCGTCATCATCAACGCCTCCAAGGTGAAACTCACCGGTAACCACCCCCGTACCAAGAAGAACTACTACAATGTCTCAGGCTATAACGGTGGTCTCCGCACCCGCACCTCTGGCGTCATGCTCGAAGAATTCCCCGTTGAACTCGTTGAGCGCGCCGTCTGGGGCATGCTCCCCAAGGGCAGGCTTGGACGCACCATTTCCAAGAAACTCTATGTCTACAAAGACGAGAAGCACGAACAAGAGGCCCAGAAGCCCGAAATGCTCGCGCTTAAGAAGTAAGGAGAACAACAATGGCTGAAGAACTTAAATACTACGGAACCGGCAGACGTAAATCCGCGGTTGCCCGTGTCTACATGAAGCCCGGCAAAGGCAAGATCCTCGTCAACGGCAAACCTGTCGACGAATATATGCCATTCGCGACCCTCGTCCTCGACCTCAAGCAGCCTCTCGCCATCCTCGGCGCCGAAAGCCGCTACGATGTCGAAGCCAATGTCAAAGGTGGCGGATTCACCGGACAAGCCGAAGCTATCCGCCTCGGAATCGCCCGCGCCCTTCTCGAAGCTGGCGAAGATCGTTCCGCCCTCAAGAGTGCTGGCATGCTCACCCGCGATGCCCGCGCCAAAGAGAGGAAGAAATACGGTCTCAAAGGCGCTCGCCGCGCTCCACAATTCTCCAAGCGTTAATCGCTTCGGGATTGCGTATCCTCCAAAGCTACCCTTCGGGGTGGCTTTTTTCTTGCCAATAAAATCCATAAGAAGCAAACTTTCCTCGAGGAAAAATACCTATGATAATCCAAATGAACGAATTCACTTCCCACGTTGGGGAGATAATGATGTATTGCCAATGCATTGAGCATGATATCAAGGAAATCTATTTATCCTTCTTTAAGGACAACCGCGAAGAGGTCTTGCAAAAAATGAATGAGGAGAAATGGACTTTGGGGATGATCGTCACGGCCTTGAAAGAAGCGGATAAGGCACCCCGTGCACGACTTTTCGATGATCCTGATTATTCGATTCTCTTCTCTACCGTGAGGTTAAGGAATTATTATGCCCATCAGGTATTCCTCTCTTTCTGTTATGAAATAGATGAAGAGAAGTTCGAAGCATCTTATAACCAGGCGGCGAAAAGGCTTCTTAGTGAACGTAAACTCCTCTCCTCTTTATATGGAAGGGTGGAGGATGTGCGCATTAAATTGCAGGAAAAGGCCTAATATCACCCATCAAATAAAATTTCCTGTTGAAAAGATTCATGGCAAGGGCTATTATTTGCAAGCCCTTAAGGGCACATGGGTCTTTAGCTCAGCTGGTTAGAGCGCACGCTTGATAAGCGTGAGGTCGATGGTTCAATCCCATTAAGACCCACCAAATGAGGGAACGTAGGCCCCGCAGTTCTGCGGGGCCTTATTTCTTTGATAGGGGTGTTTAGCTCAGCGGGAGAGCGCTTCCTTCACACGGAAGAGGTCGGACCTCTAACACCCACCATACGCCTGCCGGCGTGGCTCAATGGCAGAGCAACTGATTTGTAATCAGTAGGTTGCTGGTTCGACTCCGGCCGCCGGCACCATGTGACTAATACGTTCTTGATACAATCGTCAGGAACGTTTTTTCTTTGAAAACCGCTGATGATGCTGGCTTTTTCGATGTTTTGGGCTTTCCGCAAGGGAGGCCTTTTTCGTTTTTGTTGGAGAGGCGGTGGTCCAGGGATGGATCGAGGAACCATCAATCGCGCACGGAGGTGTCCAGCAAGGAGGACGTTAATATCCCTGCAGCAGTCGGGCCAGAGACCTAAAACCTGTCCGCTCAGTGGTGGCGCACCTAAAAACGCCATTTTTTATCTCATGGTGGCGAAGAGCTTTAAGGAAAACGTGTTGGATTCCATCTTGGTCGGGGTGAGATCCTACCAAGCGCTTTTGGGCATTGACTTCATCGCGAAATCGGATTGCTTCGTCGAACGCCATGAATACATTCTTCGCTTTAACGAAGATAACTTCCTTCACCTGACTGGGGTTCTTACGTATTCAAAGCGAAAACACACGGAATCCCCTTTCGTTGGTATAATTTAAAGGCCGAGTAAACAAATAAGGAACAACGAGTATGAAGAAATGCTATCGCTGCAACAGACAATTTAGTGACGAAGCCCTTATGTTTTGCCCCTATTGCGGCTCCCCGTTATCAATAGATAAGGAATGGCATGCGGAGCAGGAAAGAAAGGCCAGGGAAAAGGCGGAAGCTAAGCGGAAGGAAGAAGAATGGGAAGCCGAGGTTGCCCCGATCAGGGGTCGTTATAGAACCGCAAAATCCAAATTCGAACATTACATGGAAGATAGGACCTTCCCTTATAAGATAAATGGCTCGATGTTCTACCGTCATAATGAATATCTTAATCCAATAAAAACGTTAGAAGACCTAGATAAACTAGAAAAAGGCGCGATCGTCTACGAGGATTTCGTCGATGCGATTGAGAATCGCGTCAATTCCACCAATTTCCCAAGGCTAAAGGGTTATATCAATGAAACCTATAAACGCTTGATGGTTTGCTATGACAAAATGGAGGAATTCAAAAGAAGCGGCAAATACTCGCAACGCCTATATGACTTTTTGAAGCGTTTCGTCGATGGGGGCAAATACGAACACCTGGCCTCGGAATTCTTCAAAGAGGAAAGCGACTTCGATCTTTATGGGGTAAACCATCCCATGGAAAAGGTATCGATTTCCTCCATTTCCCATGATGATATAAGGAAATACAACCTCAAACACGATTATGAATATACCGATAGGTATGAAAACGTCGTGATGGAATATTCCCGTTATAAAGTCTACAAAACGCGTAATTACACAATGTTTAGTATAGATTTCTCCTATTCTGGAATAAAAGGGAAAATCAAGAACCTTTCATCTTCTTCTCCGAAGGTTGGAACGGAAATCATCAAGGTATTCTCCGATATTGTTAATGTGTGCGAATATTACGAGCAATTTACGAGAAACTATGGCTGGTCTACCACGAAAACGGGTGGGGAGATCCTAAAGGATATCCAGCAAATGAAGATCGCTTCCTTTGAAAGGAAAAACGAATACAAGCAAGAACAAAGGCAATTCAGCCATTACGTCTATACCCAAAGAATGGTCAGCGGAACCCCTAAAAGAAGGTGGTAAAAGGCAATGGCTAGTTCGCTTGATTATTTGGAATACGTCCTCGATTTATTAAGGGAAGTAAACGAGATGATGGGTGAATTCATGCTTTATAAAGACGGTTTCCTTTTTGGAGGGGTTTACGATAACCGTTTCCTCATAAAGAAGACCAAATCCTTGGAGGGGAAGGGCTTAAGAGAACAAATACCCTACCCTTCCGCGAAACCGATGTTTCTCGTGGATATCGAAGATCCAAGGGAAATAGAAGAACTCCTGTCCCTAGCTATCAAAGACCTTAAATAGGGTCAGATAAACTTTTTCAAAAATTTGTGTGTTGTTGACCCGCGATTTGCTCGCCACCCGATCGTTCACTAGTGCCTCTCCATTGTAGGAAATAATCCGATGACGAGGCATTTTTCTGTTGCTATTTGCCCGTCCCATTGCGACTGATTTGTTGCCTTTTCATTTATCGAATTGCTTTTTTTCGGCCGAAAAAGTGTATCGATATTGCTGTTTTTCGGCCGAAAAAGTGCAATAATATTAACGAAATAGGAGGACATTCCATGTTCTATCGAAAGATTACAGAGCAGATTGAAGCATGGCACAAAAGTCAATCGACAACGAGAAAGGGTCTTGTTATCGAAGGTTTGCGTCAAGTCGGAAAAACAACGACGATCCTAGAATTTCTCCATTCTCATTATCGCCATGTCAACGTCATCAACTTTAAGGATTCACCAACGTTTAAAGACATTTTCAAACGGGCGGATTTCGACCACGGCATCGATCGTTTCTTGACCGAACTATCGTTAATGATGCCCGGCAGTGATTTCTCCGAGGGCTCCGTGATTTTCCTTGACGAAGTGCAAGAGTGCTCGCGAGCCAGGCATTCTATCAAGCCACTTTGCGCCAAAACCGGTCTCCACATCGTCGCCTCGGGCTCGTTGTTTGGAATTCGGGGATATAACAGGGAGACCGATGGCGACGTTCCAACGGGGAGCGAGACGATTCTCACGATGCGCCCGATGGATTTCGAAGAATTCCTTCTCGCAGTCGGCGAAGGACAAAAAACGCTTGAGTATTTGCGGGATTGTTTCGCGACTCGTTCTCCCATTGCCGCGCCTATTCACGAACGAATGTTGCGTCTGTTTCAGGAATATCTCGTTGTCGGCGGCATGCCGGAGGTCGTCGACATCTATCTCAAAACCCATTCCTTGTCCGAAGTCGTCGCCAAGCAGCGGAGCTTAGTGGTCGAATATCGCGGGGACTTCGGCCGGTTCGTTGACAAAACTGGCGCGGTGAGAATCGATGAAACTCTTCGACAAAAACTCAATTTGATCCTCGATTCTGTGCCTTCCCAACTTGCCAAGGAAAACAGCAAATTCGTTTATCGCGATATCCAAGGGAAGCCACGGAAAAGCGCCTTTGTCGAAGCGGTGGATTGGCTCTGCGAATTTGGTTTGCTTTGCAAATGTCATCGTTTAAACGCGTTATCTTTGCCCTTAAAAGCCTATGCTGATCCCGACGCCTACAAGGTCTATGTGCAGGATACGGGTCTCTTCCTTTCAATGCTGGATGATGGGGCGTCCAATAACGTCTTCACTGGCAACCTCGGTTCATACAAAGGATACATCTATGAAAACGTCGTTGCGGACGCTTTGATCAAGCAAAACGAATCGTTGTACTACTATGGCAACGAAAATGGGCTGGAGATCGATTTCATCCTGCCTTTCCATGCCAAGCCGACTTTAGTTGAAGTCAAGGCGAAAGGAGGGCACGCAAAAGCCAGTCGGACCGTGCTCGCTGATAAGAAGAAGTACCCCGAGGTCGAAGAATGCATCAAATTGACCGCCAATAACATTGGGGTTGCCCCTCCTTACTCGACGTTTCCGTATTATTTGGCATACCTGATCGGCGAAGAGAGATAGTGGTCTTTGCCTTGCACTAAACGGTTACCTCTTCGCGCCCCCATGGGGTCTCACCCTACAAGGGGTGAACGGATTACGGAATAAATATGGATGAACGGATCGCGGTAACTACATTTTTCAAAAATTGGTGTTGATTATTTTCATTTGTCTTGCAAACTATTGAAGTTAACGACCTATTTTTATGGGGATAGTCTTATGAAAGAAAGAAATCATCATCAGTTCCGGAACGACTATAGTTCCTTGGCCCATCCACGGATTCTGAAGGCTTTGATGCGATATTCATCCAAGCAGATTGAGCCTTATGGATTAGATGGCCATAGCCTCAACGCGGAAAGGCTGATCGATGATGTCTTCGGTTGTCCTAACGGAAAGGTGTTCTTCCTTGCTGGAGGCACCCAAACGAACATGGTCTTCATTTCTTCCGCCTTAAAAAACCATGAAGGGGTCATCTCCACCGTTTCGGGACATATCAACGTCCACGAAACCTCCGCGATAGAAGGAGGAGGCAATAAGGTCCTTACGGTCAATGGGAAAAACGGGAAGATATATCCTGAAGATATCGATATGGTCATGGCAAAGCATATCGATATGCATATGACCAAACCGAAGATGGTCTATATCTCCAATTCCACCGAGATAGGGACTATCTACACCAAAGAGGAACTTCTCGCCTTAAGGAAGAAATGCGATGAGCATAAATTATACCTATATATGGATGGCGCGCGTTTAGGCGCGGCTATAACAAGTAAGGAAAACGATGTATTGCCTTGCTTAATCGGCCAGGTCTGCGATGCCTTCTATGTCGGAGGTACCAAGAACGGTCTCCTTCTAGGAGAGGCCTTGGTTATCAATAACAAAGCATTGGCAAGAGATTTCCGTTATGTCATCAAGAATAAGGGGGCGATGCTAGCGAAAGACTATCTTCTAGGAATCGAATTCGAGGAAGCCTTCAAAGATGGCCTCTATTTCGAAATAGCCAAGAAGACCAACGACATGGCCCAATACCTAAAAGAGGGCATGCGTGCACTTAAAATCGATGTCGAAGACTCCCCGACAAACCAGCTTTTCGTAGCATTAGAGAAAGAATTAGCCTTACGGATAGTCAAGGAATTCCAAACCGAGATTTGGGAGGATAAAGGCGATAAGCTCGTCATCCGTTTCGTCACTTCCTTCCTTACCGAAAAAGAGGATGTCGATGATCTCCTCGCCTTCCTTAAGAAAGCCCAATAAATCGATCATCCATAGTTAGCCTTAGGGTTCCTAAGGCTTTTCTTTATTCTTGAAGGTGCTATATTTATTCATAAATACGAGGTGTTTTTATGAAAAGAAACCACAGGTTTTTATTGGTTATGTCCCTTTTTGGCTTAACCCTTTCCGGATGTTTTTCCGTGACCAAGAACGATCCTTCTTCGTCTTCATCTTCGCCTTCGGAATCCTCCCTTCCTTCAAGCGAGCAACCTTCCACCCAAATTGAAAGCGAAGATCTAGAAAGTAGCGAATCTCTTCCTAGCGAGACCTCGAAGACCTCGAAGACCTCGGAACAGAGTGAGGAACCACCCGTCGAATCTAGCGAGGAGCCTCCAGTAGAATCCTCAGAAGAGCCACCCGCGGAGTCTTCCGAAGAACCTCCTGTGGAGACAAGTGAGCAATCCCCGGTAGACTCTTCCGAAGAGCCGCCCGTGGAGTCTAGCGAGCAACCCCCAGTCGAATCCTCTGAGGAACCTCCGATTGAGTCGAGCGAGCAACCCCCAGTTGAGTCTAGCGAAGAACCTCCAATCGAATCCTCCGAAGAACCTCCAATCGAGTCTAGCGAGGAGCCTCCTGTTGAATCTTCTTCCTCGGAAGAGCCTCCGATAGAATCAAGCGAGGAACCCGTTCCTTCTAATTTCACAATTACCACGGATCTATCGACCCCATTTGAAATCCATACGGCCGAACAAAAAACCTTCCTTTCCTACGAGGGTGATTATGAGACGATGCCGGATAACCTCTATCCAGATGGCAAGAATCATCTTTCCGATTCCAATCCGGTTACCCTTTCTTGGAATTATAGCGTTCCAGCCGGGAAGAGCGTTTCCTCCTTTGAGGTGACGTTTGGACAGGAAAGCGATTTGAATGACGGCTATACCGTTAACGTCGGTTCAAACAAAACAGCATCCTTAAGCAATCCATATCTAGGCACGAACTATTTCAAGATTAAGGCTAACCTTAATGGA
>ONFU01000044.1 GCA_900317165.1 uncultured Erysipelotrichaceae bacterium | reverse complement strand
GGGTCGCTGCTCTTCCATTCTATTTGTTTTCCGTCGACTTCCATCGGCAAATAGATGTTTCCATATATTTCGTTAGCGTTAGCAATGGTTAGTTCCTTTACCAGTTCCTCATCCATTGGATCGCATGGCTTTTCGCCGTTCCCGCACGAAATTAGCCCGGCGCATAAAAGGCCTGCAAAGAATAAGCTTGATTTTCCGTTCATAGAATAAACCTCTTCATTAAGTTAAAAACATATTAGAAAGCCTTTAATTACATTTAAACGACATTTTTGCGGAGTAGGCATCGATTTATTAAAGCATAGGCCATTTATTGTGCGTCTTCCTTTAAGGAACTTCTGATTTTTCAGATTGCTATTGATGGGGAAAGGCGGATAATCAAAGGGCTATGAAAAATCCGTCTAAGAAAAAATCGCTTTTGGGTCTGAGTCTTCTTTTATCGACCCTTCTAATTGCTTCATGTGGGCCGACTCCCATCAACACGTCGGATACCTCGAGCGAAAGCCAAACAAGCACCACCGAAGAGGCAAGCACTCCCTCCGAGTGGTCTAGCGAGAGCGAGACTAACCTCATCCGAAGAATCTGAATCCTCTTCAGTCGAATCCTATGAAACCATAGAGACCTCCGAATCTTATGAAACAGAAGAGACCTCATCTTCGCAAACATCTTCTTCCACCAATCCAGACGTAAAGGATTGGAACCTCGATTTCTCTAAATATGGGACTGCCTTCCTTTCCGATTTGTCCGCTCTTGTTTTGGGGTCTGGGAAAGTCGCTTCCTATAGTGCCCATACCACGATTGGACCCAAAGCCGCAGCTTGGCCAAACGATAACTCGACGACATTTATCCCCTTTTATCACGAAGCAAAACAAGGCCAGCAGACAACATATTCTTCCTGTAATCGCGAACATACATGGCCTGATTCTCGTGGCGGCGGAATGTTTGATGATGATCCCGTCTTCTATGGCGTTGGCTCTGGTGAATGGGACCCTTCCTCATGCGGATATGAAGGGGCAAGAGGAGAATCCGCGAGGATCATCCTCTATTGCGCGGTTGCTTATTATAACAAGGGCGTACGTTTGACGAACAACCCTGCCGACGGGACCGATAAACACACCATGGGTACCTTAAAAACGCTTTTGAAGTGGAATCGCGAATATCAACCGACCGACTTTGAAAGGACTGTTAACCGCAGGCTTGATAACATGGGCTATCGCCGTAATCCGTTCGTCGACCACCCCGAATATGCGGATTATATTTGGGACGATAACGGATTCCGCATCTCCCAAGGCGGAGACCCTGGTTCAAGCACATCGATTCAGCCAATTGAAGGCTACCAGCCCATCGTTAACGCTTCTGATATCAAAGATGGAACCGAAGTCCTAATCGTAGCCGAAGCTGCCGATGCTTCCGGGTGCTATGCCTCGATGAGCGTGAACCCGACAAACTATAACCTTGGCGCGGATAACGGCACCATGTATGACGGTACCTTCGTTCCTAATGGCGATGTCTCCTGGTGGGCCATCAATGAGGAAAACGGCGGTTATACATTTAGTTGCGATGGCAAATACGTCCTGCCGAAGAATGTTACCGGAAGCGATGGCAAAGCCCATTGGAACCTCGTGACTGAGACCACCTTATCCAATGATGCCACTTGGTCTTTTGAAGGAATCGCGGCCGATGGCAAGGCCTCTTTCAAGAGCATCGGCACGAATAGATACCTCGAATACCATACAATGTAGAGTATTCAGGCTTATGGAAATGGCAATATTCTTATCAAAAACTACGATAATCGGCATTATCCTCACCATCGCTGTGGTTGCTATTTCCGTTGCCGTCTGCGTTTATTTGGCTACTTTGCCTGAAAAGAAATAATCTGCTTACAAACTTGTAAGCAAGACTATATTTGTAACCGTTTCGGGTCTATAATTCTTTTACCTATGGCCGAAATCAAAAATCGAAACACCAAAAAAGAAGCGGGATACAGATCCAAATCAAAAGCCTCCATGTCTGAGGCGATCCACCGCATGAGGATCAGAACTTTCATCATCATGCTTGCGGAATTCGTCATCCTTGGAGTCCTCATTACACTCCATTTCGCCGACATCATCCCCGATTGGAAGAACATCTTCAAACCCGAATATTGGATTTATGTCGCTTCCGCGGTGGCGATTATCGATATCCTTTTCCTTTGGATTAGCGAACTCCATCTATCGAAAATCCGTCAAAATAGTGACTTAGACGCCTCCTCCATCATCGGTTCTGACGTTCAAGAAGCATATAACTTTGGTGAACTTGGCCTAGTCATCACCGATGACGATTTCTGCGTCATGTGGGTCTCCCCTTTGTTAAAGGAGAGGCACATGGATATCCTCGATGCGAACATCCTCGAATGGAGAGAGGAACTCCACGAGGTCGTCGAGACCGATTCCTTTACAGACAAGGTTGTCCAAATCGAGGTCAATTCCCTCTATTACGATGTCAAATACCTTCCTTCCGCCCATCTATTCATCTTCCGCGACGTCTCCGATTATGAGGCCGTCAATAAAATTAACGTTGACCATGCCCTCGTTGTCGGCGTCGTTATGATTGATAACTATGAGGATATCACCGGAAAAACCGAGAACGAAAACTCCGACCTTATTACCAAGGTCCGTACCGAACTCCTCAACTATTTCAAAGATAAAGGCGCCTATTTGAGAAGGTTCCGTAACGATTCGTATTTCCTTGTTTCGAACTATGCATCTTTGAAAAAGATGGAAGAGGATAGGTTCTCGGTTGTCGATAACGTCCATAACATCGAATCCGATTCCTTGTTCCGCCCAACCATCTCCATCGGTATCGCCCATGATTATCCAGATCCAATTCGTCTAAACGAAATGTCCGCGAACGCGCTTGATATCGCCCTTTCCCGTGGTGGCGACCAGGTTGTCGTCTCCAAATACGGGTCTGATTTGGTCTTCTATGGTGGCAAAACGGCCCAAGCCGAAAACACCGGTAGGGTTCAATTCCGTTCCCTTGGCGATTCCCTTAAGGGACTTATCGTCAATTCTTCCGAGATCATCGTCTCTGGCCATACCAATGCGGATATGGACGCGATGGGTTCCTGCTTCGGTATCCTCGCCCTTTGCAACCACCTTAAGAAGCCATGCCGCATCGTCTTTGATCCAGACAATACGGAGAAGAAGACAAGGGGCGCCATCTTGTCTTCATTCACGAAGGAAGAGCTTTCCAAAATCACCATTTCTTCCCGTGAAGCGGTTGAAAGAGTCACCCCGTCCACGTTATTTGTTCTCGTCGACGTCTCCAACCCCACGATGGCCATGGGCCAAAAGGCGTTGGAAAAGGCCTCGAAGACAGTCGTTATCGATCACCATCGTCGCGGGTCTCAGTTCGTTGATAACCCAGTCCTCAGCTTTATCGAGCCTTCGGCATCGAGCGCTTCCGAGCTTATTACCGAAATGCTCTATTACATGACCGCGAACCCAAGGGTCGATATTCCTCCCGCATATGCCACCTTGCTTCTTGGCGGCATCTTCCTTGATACCAGTAACTTTGAATCTAAAACCACAGGGAATAGGACGTTTGAAGCCGCTCAGATCCTTAAGGGATTCGGCGCGGATAACGGTAAAATCTATGACTTTTTCAAAGACGATTACGATGAATATCGCCTTATCACCTCAATCGTTTCCACCCTTCGTTCCCCAGAGCCTGGCGTTTATTACTGCATGGCGGAAAACAGTGACATCATCGAGGAAGCCACGATTTCCAAGGTTGCTAACCAACTGATTCACATCACTGGCGTCCATGCTTGTTTCGTCGTCGGACGCGTCTCTTCTTCCAAACTCAAGGTTTCCGCTAGAAGTGACGGTTCGATAAACGTGCAACTCATTTGCGAGAATATCGCTGGCAAGGCCAATGGCGGCGGCCATTACCATATGGCGGCTTCCACCTTCCCAGGAACGAATGTTGAATTCGGAATAGATAAATTGCTTACGGCCCTCAAGAACCATCTCGAAGAGGCCCGTAGCGGAATAGGAGATTGATTTTATGAGAGTTATTTTGCTTCAAGATGTGAAAAAAGTAGGGAAAAAAGGGGAAACGGTAGTCGTTTCCGATGGATACGGTACCAATTTTCTTATTCCTAAGGGCTTAGCTAAAGCTTCCACGAACGAAAGCCAAAAAGAATTGGCCAAGAATAACGCCGAAGAAACCGCTAGACAAAAGGAACTTAAGGCTGAGGCCGAGAAGGTCAAAGCCCGCCTTGAATCCTTGAACGTCGAATTCACCGCCAAGGTTGGAAAAGACGGAAGGATGTTCGGCTCCATTTCCCCTAAGGAAATCGAGGAAGCCATGCTCAAACAATGGGGCATCCAAATCGATAAGAGGAAGTTCCTTGATAAGGAGCCAGCCAACTCCATCGGTTATACGAGGCTTAGGATTGAACTTTACCATGGAAGTGAGGGTGTCGTAGTCGGCACCGTAAACGTCCATATCAGCGAGGCCAAATAAGATGCCGACCATTACCCTTCCATCAAACGTAGAGGCCGAGAAAAGCGTTCTCGGGGCGATGTTAATCGCTTCCGATGCCGCGGATATCGCCTTAGGCTCCTTGGAAGAGTCCGATTTTTCCAATGCCGAGCCCCGAAACAAGATGATCTTCCATGCGATGAAGATCCTCCACGATAACGATCGTCCAATCGACGCCCAAACCGTTATCGACGAATTAAACGCGCTCCATTACGATAAATCCGTAACTCCTCAATATATTTTTGAGCTTGTCGACTCGGTTATCACCCCAGAGAACGTCGATCATTATATTTCGATGGTTAGAGACCAATCGGTTCTTCGTCAGCTCCTTTTGAAATTCGGCGATATCCAGGAAGAGTACAACAAAGGCGTACAGGATATTTCCACCTTCATCTCTAGGAGCAATGACCTAATCGCCGAGATTTGCCAAAAACGCGCTGTTTCGGAAATGCGCGCCGTTAAGGAAATCGCCGCTTCGGTCGCGGATAATATCTCCAAATCCAACGAAGCCGATACAAAAGGCCTTATTGGCTTGGACACAGGCTTCAAGAAGCTTAATGAAATGACTCATGGTTGGAGAAAGGGCGACCTCATCATCTTGGCTGCCCGTCCTTCCGTTGGCAAGACGACCTTAGGAATCAATCTAGCTTTCCAAACCGCGGCAAGAGAGAGGGTGCCTGTCGCTTTCTTCTCCCTCGAAATGACCGCGGAGCAAGTCGTTGAAAAGCTTATCGCCTGCCGCGCGATGGTTCCTGGCGACCATATCACCACTGGTTATCTTTCCACTACGGAGAAGCGCAAAATCTCCGCGGCGGTAAGTGAGATAAGCCGTACCCAACTCTATTTCGATGACACGCCTAACGCGAAACTTGGCGATATTATCTCCAAAGCCCATAGGCTAAAGAAAGAACATTCTGACCTTGGATTTATCGTCGTCGACTATTTGGGACGTATCCGTTATAGCGATCACCCAAACATCGCCCAACGTCAACAGGAAATCTCCGAGATTTCCGGCGCGCTAAAAACGCTTGCCCGTGAACTTGATGTTCCTGTTCTTTGCATTGCTCAGCTTAACCGTAACGTTGACCAAAACGAAAACAAGGTCCCATCCCTTTCAAATCTTAGGGACTCCGGTTCCATTGAGCAGGACGCGGACGTCTGTATGCTTTTGTATCGCTCCGATTATTACACTTCCCTTGGCCAAAAGGCCAAAGACAAGGGCAAGAACCAAAACCAGAACAAACCCGCTGAAGGCGAAGAAAACGAGGAAGGCGAAGCTCCAGAAAAGAAGAAGGACGATAAGGGCGTTTCCGAAACCCAAGTCATCGTGGCTAAAAACCGTAAAGGCCAAACCGGTATCGTCCACCTCGTCTTCCAAAAAGCCTATTCCCGTTTCGATGATCCGACCCCAGAATACGAAATCCGTATGGCTCAAATCGAAGCCTCACGTAACGGCTTCAACGACGAATGATGCGCTTTGCCTTTATCCGTTCGGGAAGCAAGGGGAATGCGACCCTCATCAAATCTGACAACGCTTTAATCCAAATAGACATGGGCATTACCCTCAAATTGTTGAAAGAGGGCTGTCTTTTATTTGGTAAAACGCCGCACGATATAGATGCCGTGTTCTTCACCCATAACCATTCCGATCATATAAAAAACCATCATATGATGAGGAAATTCTGCCCGATATACGCGAGCAGATACACAATTAAAGACCCAGACCACCTTATCGAACATGGCGTAGGCGAGGAAATCAAAGATTTGGTTGTCATTCCTGTCTCCACATCTCATGATGCTCCAGACCCCTTTAATTTTCTTATCGTTAACGGCGAGGAGAGATTAGCCTATATCACTGACAC
Source organism: uncultured Erysipelotrichaceae bacterium (assembly GCA_900317165.1). Lineage (GTDB taxonomy): Bacteria > Bacillota_I > Bacilli_A > RFN20 > CAG-826 > Alloenteromonas. Next base: position 4,444 of record ONFU01000044.1, on the reverse strand, counting down.
GGGTCGCTTATTCGAAGAGGATCTATTCTTTTTCCAAAATTGCGATTATTACCTAATCGAAAGCAATCACGATGTGGATATGGAAATTCATTCAAGAAGGCCAATCTATCTTAAGCGTAGAATACTTGGGGATTATGGCCATCTTTCCAATATTGATTCGGCCCATTATATGGCCGAGATGATAGGAGGTAAGACCAAGGGAATCTATTTAGGGCATCTAAGTGAGGAATGCAACGAAGCGGAACTCGCTTTGCAAACCCATAAAGATGTTTATGATGAGCTTGGCATCGATTATTCGCATATAGATTTGAGGTGCACCAGCCAAGAAGAGATAATCCTCGGGGGTGACAAGGAATGAAGATAACGATTTATTGCATTGGCAAACTCAAAGAGAATTATTGGAAAGACGCCTGTGCCGAATATTTGAAAAGGCTTAAGCCCTACGCGGATACTTCCATCGTTGAACTCCCAGATTATCCTTGCAAACAAAACGCGAGCGAGGCCGAGATTACCGCGGTCAAGGAAAAAGAAGGGAAGCATGTCATCGATTTGCTATCCCCAAGCGATTATTTGATAGCCCTTGACCTAAATAAAAAACAATATGATTCCGTTTCTTTCTCCGCCCATTTGGAAGAGGCCTTTAGAAGGGGAGGAAGCAACCTTTACTTTGTAATAGGTGGCTCAATGGGTTTGTCCGATGAATTAAAAAAGAGGGCAAACGAATCGCTTACCCTATCGGAACTCACCTTCCCCCATCAATTAACGAGGGTCATTCTTTTGGAACAGCTTTATAGGGCCTTTAGGATTTCCCATAACGAGCCCTATCACAAGTGATTAATCAATCAAGCCTAGTTTCTTAAACGCATTGGCCCAGCCATCTTCATCGATGTCGTCCGTAACGATGTCCGCGGCCTCTTTGGCTTTTTCCGCGCCTTTGCCCATGGCAACGGAAATGCCGGTGAAGCGAAGCATCTCCGCGTCGTTATTCCCATCTCCTAAGCTTAAGGCCTCTTCTGGCTTAAGGCCAAGATAGGTAAGGACCGATTCAATGCCTTTGGCCTTATCGGAGTCCTCAAGCATGATATCGACCGCGTATTCATCCCATCTCGCGGTTTTACAACCATGGAGCTGCGGGGCAATCAAATCCTCTTCCCATTGATCGATGAAGGCGATCATTTGGTAAACGACCCTATCGTAATGGTCTGGGTAGGTGCGAGGTTGTGGGAAACGCGTGCCATATTGCTCATGCGCATGTATGACACGGTCATCAATTAAATTGATATGCCCTTCGTTTTCCTCAATGAGGGTCAAGCCGAATTTCAATCTCTTTGCGAGCATGACCATTTTGTCTACGACCTCGCTAGGAATCGGTTTACGGTAGATGATCGTGTTCTCAATAATGGCGTTGGACCCATTCATGGTCACAAGACCATCCGGTTTGCATTCGTTTAAAACGCCGGATTTGCGGATTAGGTAATAATTCCTGCCAGAGCAGAGGAAAACCTTAATGCCTTTTTTCTGAAGCTCTTTGATGGCCCTAGAAGCAGAAGGAGGGACGCGTTTGGTCACATGGCTATATAAAGTGCCATCGATATCGGTGAAAACGATTTTGATATTCTTGGGATCAACCATTTCAATTCCTCCTTTCCTAAGATAATTTTACTAAAAAGAATGTATCAGGGTAACGTTCCTGCTAAAATTCTTTTCGGAAATTATATGGACTACGTTGAGTTTAACAAGTACAAACCGTTCATCGATGAGCAAAACAAGCTCGTCCATGCCTATACCGATGAGGAAGGCAACGTCTTTTATGTGGAGCCTGGTTTCTATAATGGGCTTATCGGATTTGAGGAAAAGCGTTATGACCGTTTTGATGAGATCATGGCATCAATCGATGAAACGATCAAAAAACTCCATAAGGTTATCTTTACCGCGGACTTCGAGAATCCTTGGATTACAAGGGACGGTTTCCTATATCGAGAGATTCATGATATCACGGATCCCTTGAAAATCTTCGTCGAGGATAAATCCCGCGGATCCGATTACGGGGACTAAGCAACAAAAAACGGGCGACTGCCCGTTATATTTTTTATTTGGCGACCTCGTAAGGACGTAACGCTCTCATCGACATCCACATGACCCTTAAGCCGTAGAGGAAGATGAAGATGAAGGCGGAGAATTGCGATAAGAGGAATCCGATTGGAATCGCGATGACCGCAGGACTGAACGAAGCCCAACCAGCCATCATCATGGTCTCATACCACTTAATCGTGCGGAATGGGTTGTTCTTTCCGCGCGTCATGATGAAGAGGACGAGGCCGAAGAGGAGGATGACTCCGATATCGACGCCGAACATGACGCCGGTCATCGACCAAACAGAAGTGCTCTTCGTGGATTCATAGGAGTTTCTGAAGAAATCTTTCCAGTTATTGCGGATTTCGTTTGTCCTTTGGAGAGATCCTGGGGTGGCATCGACGCTGACCTTATAAAGGTCGAGGAGATTCATTCCCTGCATCGAAGGGTGATCGAACTTTCCATAGAAGTGGGATCCGGTTCCGTTAACGGTGCGTTGGAACTTCGCGAAATAGAATCTATCTTTTGCTAACAAAAGAAGGTTGGTTCTATATGTGGTTCCATAAGTCCTGTCTGGGTTATCGAACCTTTCTTGGATAGTGTATGGATTGAGGTTTTGGAGAATACGGGTACGGAAATCCTCAAATTTGATGTTCTCGTTTTCTTCATAATAGAAGACCTCGAATCCGTTGGTGACGGTTGGGGTGACGACGACCGGGACTTCGGTCGAAGTGGAAGCTTCGGCAGAAGAAGAGGAGGTCTCTGGCTGAGGAAGAGGTTCGGTGATTGGATAAGAGAACCATTGCGAACCGGCGTTGCGGTGATCGAGGGCCTCATTCCATCCGGTAACCTTCAATTCGTTGTTTTCGATTTTCATCGATAGGGTGTTCTTTTCGCTTTCAAGGAAATCACCGAAAGCGACGAGCCCGTTTTCATAACCATAGGAATTGGCTCCTAGGGAAGAATATCCCATGTCCGACCTGATTCCGGTGACAAAGCTTGGGATAAGAGCCAAGACCACCGAAGCCAAGGCAATGAGAATGGGAATGAACCATGGCAGATTACGGCCGGCCGCGACGACGGCATCGTTGGAGAAGACGGTTTTGAACCCGATGATAATCTTGTTTTTCTTCTCGGGGTCCATCCTCTTTTTATTTGGTTTTCTGTTCTTTTTATTCGACATCTTGTTTTTCCGTTTCTTTTTGCAAAGCAAACGATACACGCATTTTCACTTTTAGGAAATAGCAAACGCATAAAAAGGGCAAAAGAAAAGGGCGTTTATCTTATTGCTTCCACAATAAATCGCATCGATAATACAAACCATGAAGAAAAACTTCGCAAAACGGGATAGACGCGGAATGGTGATATATTTGTCGGCCGTTTCGATGCTTTTGGCCGTTTTGTCGTTCCTTTTTCCTTTTGTTGGCGAAGCATCCGCGGAGGGAGAGGTTTTTTATTTTGATTCCTTAAAAGTTGTTTTTGGGGGAGACGTTGAGATATTGAGCAAAGGCTATCTATATTCTTATCAGTTTTCCTTCAACCTTCCGTTTGTGGTTATCCTTTTCGTGGCTTTGATTTCCATGATGGCCGCTTTAGCAGGAAGAAACAGCGTGCAGAATACGGGTATTTGTTCTTTGTTATCCTTGGCGACGACGATCGCTTTTGGCTTTGTGCCCTTTATCATCGCATCCACCAACCAGTCGATCGTCGAATCGTCCTTAATCCGTGGCCCCGGTTTTTATCTAGCGGTCATCTTTGGGTCCCTTTCCTTCGTTATCAGTGCCATTGAATTCTTCTTTTGCCTTTCTTATTGGAGAAAGAAAACAGCCTTTTGAAAAGGCCATTTCGTTTGATACATGTATCTATTTTAGGATGACAAATTAATTAAATCGTTTAAGTTATTTAGGTTAGCGGTTGATAAACAGGGCGTCATGTATATAATTACCCCGCAGTTCAAACTGCACACCCATGGGGCCGCACTGGTTTCGACGGGGGATAGTTTGGCCTAGACTGCAGCGGGATGGCGACCCTAACCGCCAAAAAACAATAACTGACAAAACTGTCAAACCTTGGATGGTTCCTGGCAAAGGCGCCACCCTCGCTTGCGCCTAATTAGAGCACCCAAAGAGGTTCCGCGAATCGCGGACAAGCACGTTCCACCCTGCGTTTAGCGCTTTGGCAGGAATGGAGCGCAACCAGAAAGCGATAAGCTGTTGACGTTGGACTGGCGTTAACGGTCGAAAACCTTACAGTCGGATCTAAGGGAATACTCGTTTCCATCAATCTCTTAGATTACTAGATGGGGACTAAGCTGTAGAGGTCTTTGATGAGCGTCCTTCGGACCGGGGTTCGACTCCCCGCGACTCCACCA
>ONFU01000082.1 GCA_900317165.1 uncultured Erysipelotrichaceae bacterium | reverse complement strand
CTGCGAATACGGATACGTAACCGCGGATAAAAACCTTAATCTTATCAAAGGAGGGAAGAAGGACGTCCTTATTAATCCTGGGAACGACCGGGATTCCCGTTTCCATCTTAAAGGAAGGAAAGGCGGCAGGGATCTAATCCTTGCCCACGATGAAAAGGAATACAAAAACCATCCAACCTTTGATGCCATGGGCGATAACCTAAGATTCCTCCTAACCCAGAAGGATATCAAAATATTCCTTTGGGCTGGGGAAAACGACATCCAGGCCATCATCGATAATTGTTATCGTTATGGTTTCTCTCCTATATCATTTGTTTCCTATGATGTCCAAATCCTTTATAGGAACATCATGAAGCCAGAGAAGATCCCTTCATTAGAAAAGGCGATGGAGGAACTAGGCATCCCTAACGAAAACATCGTCGCCCATAGGCCCGATGAGGATTCGTTAATGACCTTATTGATCCTTAAGGCCTTATCCGAAAAAACAGGGAAAACAGTTGAGGCATTGCTTAACGAATGCCCTGAATGCAAACGCGATTCCATTCCCTTTTATGGAGAGTTGATCAAAAAACGCAATAGAAAGAAGAAAAAGCCCTCGACAAACAATAAGGCTTGATCATAAGCCCCCTGCAGGCAAATGCCTGTATAGCCCATCGAGAAAACCCCGATGGGCTATATCTTTATTCTTGGGCAAAATAATCGACCCATTACATGTTTATTCGCGATGTTGATGTCTTGATAAGGTTGGAATCAAGATAAGATCAATCATCCTCATCGTCCCATGGCATCTTCACGCCAGGGACGTCCAAATCGCGGCATCCTTTGTTTTCGTAAGGCAAACCAAGCGTGGCAAATAGCCTTCCGAGTTCCTCCGCGTAACGATCATCGCGCGAAGGCTGGATGAGCTCGAGGAAGATATTCCCATGGACCGCGGCGAGCTCAAAAAGAATCCCGCAGGTAGGGAAGGTCAAGGTGACGAAGTCCTCAATATAAGGGTCCGCCCCGCCGAAATCGCTTTTGCCGACGTAGCTTACGGTGCCCGATACGGAAGCGTTGGCGTATTTCCTTATCTCTTGGGCGAAGACCCGACGCTCATTGTCGGTCGGCTTTTCCAAAATCATCTTCGTCAGCCCGCGCAGGGCGGCAAAGGAATATAGCGAGGGCTCCCCTTGGATTTGCTTTTTTAATTGCTCGCGCACCCGATGACTCTTTTCCTCTAACGGCAATGACTCCAATTCTTCGTCGAAGGCAATGATCGCGCCCCCGACTAGGGATTGGTGGGCGAGCTCTAAGCCAAGCGCCTTCCTTTCGTTGACGCATATGGCGACGCGGATGGGATGCTTGTCTAGCGGGTTTAGATGGCGGATCAGCGTCTGCGTCAGCGTGGCCATCAAGGTGTTGGGCGTCGCGCCCAAAGATCTTGCTTTCGCGACGAATGCGTCTTCTGGAAGGACGAAATGGAAATAGACGGGTTTGGCTTCTCCAAGCGGAATGTTCAATGCTTGGACCAAAGCGCTTTTTGGTGGGGTGGGCAAGGGTAAATCGTCAGGGATCGGGGCGAGTTCCTCCGCGGGGATCTTTTCCCCATAAAGGCGGGTATTCCCTTTTTCTAGGGTTACGTGGTAAGCGAGGGAGACGTAATGGTGGAGAAGCGTCTTAATCCATTGGTAGGCACCAGCGCCGTCGGTGAGGAAATGGGAGAAGTCAATGCCGATGACTTTCCCTTGGTAATCGACCGCGATGTGGTGAAGGGCGTTATTTTTCGACCCTAGCTTTGCCCGGTCTTTCTTTTGATGGACGAGCAGGGGGCTGGTGTTGGAAACGAAGCAATAGTCTTCCTCAATCCGGGCCAAGCGCACGTCGAAATAAGGGTAGCGCGGCATGGTGCGGTCCACCGATAGCTGCAGGACCATGGGGTCGATGTCTTGGGTCAGCGTCAATTCGAAACGCATGGTGATCGGGGCAAGGGGGGTGGAGGAATAAAAGAGGCGGTACTCGTATAGCCGCTCTTTGAATCCTTCGTTTTGACTCATGAGGTTATTATCCATCGCGAGGAGTTTATTCTAGGCGCGGATTTTTGCAACGGTAGGATGATGGAGGCAGGGGATGAAAGCGATTCCATCATCTCCATGACGATAGACGCGGAGGATGAAGACCTCGTCACGTAAATTCTTTCCCTCCGGACATATCGATTTTGCTGGATTTTAGGACCAAGAATCCAAAAAAGGCGCCTATCTTCATCGGAATAAGGAAGAAAAACTAATTGCTCTCAACGTCTTCTTTTATTGCCTCAAGATTCTTCTCTGCCTTAGGCTCTTTCGAAGAGGCTTTTGCTTTTTTCTCTTTGATCTTGCGCGTTATGAAGTCCATCAAGAGGCATTGCCCCGTGCACAAAGCGATCGCTGCGAAAGCGACCAATAAGCCAACCCACCATTCCATCTTCAAGGCGGAAAAGCCAAAGATGATGCTTAATAGCCAAGCATAGAACATGTGGAAAAGATAATAGGTAAACGAATGCACGCCTAGCCAAGCGGCTTCGTTTAGCCGTAGGCCATCTTTCTCAAGTTGCCCGAACAAGATGCCGATGCCGCAAAGGAAGGGCAAGGCAGCAGCGATGCATAAAAGCATGGACACCACCTCGTTATCGCCACTAAAAGAGCCGCGGAACTGATTTAGCGCAGGCGTCTTTAGGATGGCGATGACAATAGAAGCGACGAGCAATGCCCCACCGATACCATATTTCATCCCTCTGCCTAAGGAGGGGAGCTCGATAAGCTTCTTATTCCCTATAAAAGCGCCTAGTACCATAAAGGCCGTCCAATAAGGGACCATGTGCAGGTTATAGGGGAGGGTGAAACGAAAGCCCACGCATAGCCCGGTAAGCGCGAACAAGATAATGACGCTAGTTAAGGCGATAGGCGTTTTCTTAAGCACCTTATCGATGATGAGGAAGAAAAGGAGACTAGCGAAAAACAAAGCGAGGAGGAACCAGAAATCCGCGAGATAAAAATACCGTTTCCCAAGCGAATAATAATTCCAGCTGAACCATCCTTGGATATCCCTATTCCATATGGCGCCGATAAAGAAATTGCGCAGACACCCCAAAGCCTCCAAAAAAGGAGCCTGGTTGGTAAGGGTGAGGTATAACGTCCCAATCGCCCAAAAAATCAGGGCGTATACGGCAAAAGGGACGAGGAGGCTAAGCGCTCTTTTGCCGATGTTTTTGCCTAGCGAGGTAGTCTTTGACTTATAAAAGTACCCAGAAAAGAAAAAGAAGAGCACCAAGAAAAGCTCCATCAGCGGATTGAGCACATAACTTTTGAACCCGCTCTCGGCGGTCAAATGATAGAAAACTATCCACAAGACGCCGATGCCTTTGAGGGCGTCGACGAATTGAAGTCTCTTCGCATTTGCTTCCATCACATTAACCTGCTAGTAACATTCTAGCAAATAGAAAGACCTTTGGCGAAGTCAAATGGGTCAGTCGTTACGTTTGGACTCGAGGAGAAGTTTTGCGTTTCTTACGGCAGATTTGACCTTTTCCTCTAATATGTCGCGCGGCGGCATCTTGGTCATGTATTGTGCCACGTGGATGTCGTCTTGATTCAGCCCCATTAATGAGACCATTTCATCCGATTTGTCCGCGCACAGGATAAGGGCTATCGGCTCGTTTTCGCTTTCCCGTTTCTCGTGGGCGTTTAGATAACGGAGATAGAATTCGACCTGACCTTTGTACGAAGGCTCGAACTCCCCGAGCTTCAATTCGATCAGGACGAGCCTATTGAGCGAGCGGTGGAAGAACAAAAGATCCATGTAGTAATCCCTTCCGTCCACGACGAAATGCTTCTGCCTTGCGAGGAAGGCGAAGTCGTTACCCATTTCTAACAGGAACCTTTCTAGTTCGGCGAGGATGGCGTCCTCGAGGTCCTTTTCGCTGTAAGTGTCCTTCAAATCGAGGAAATCGAGCATATAGGGGTCCCTTAGGAAAAGGTCGATCGACATCTCCCTCTTCTCCCGTAGTTCTTCCAAATCGTTAATTAGAGTCAACGCGGGCCGCTTGGAAATCGCCGTCCGTTCGAAAAGCATCGACTTCTTTCTTTCTCGCAAGGTGCGGACATCCCAGTTTTCGTGGAAGCACATCGCGCAGTAGAACTCCCTTGCTAAGGGGTCTTTTACGGGGAGGATCTCGACGCAATGGGACCAGGACAATTGTTGCGACAATGTCGCCACAATCTTCACGTCGGGGAATTCCTCGTAGAATTTCACCATCCGGAAGATCGCCGTCTTGTTGAAGCCAGATCCATATTTTTTAGTCAGTCTGGAAATGATGTTTTCCACGACCTTTGCGCCGTATTCTGCGGGTTCGCCCTTGAGAACACTTTCAAAGATGCAGTGGCCGATGCTCCAATTCATGGCGATGATTTCCGAATTGATGGATGAGGCCTTTTTCGTTTTTGTTGGAGAAGCGGCGGTTCAGGGATGGATCGAGGAACCATCAATCGCGCACGGATCAGGCAGGGTATATTGCTTTTTCCCTTTTCATGCGTGACAATATGGGTGTCCAGCAAGGAGGACGTTGGTGTCCAGCAAGGAGGACGTTAATATCCCTGCAGCAGTCGGGCCAGAGACCTAAAACCTGTCCGCTCAGTGGTGGCGCACCTAAAAACGCCATTTTTTTATCTCATGGTGACGAAGAGCTTTAAGGAAAACGTGTTGGATTCCATCTTGGTCGGGGCGAGATCCTACAAATCGCTTGGGGATTCTCCCGTTATGCTGCAAATAGAACCATCAATAGAGAAGATGTGGCTGTCAATGGAACCCAACGTTTTTATGGAAAAGGCAATCAAGGAGATCAAAGAATCAAACCGCGGGAATCTCGTGAGGAAAGGCAGTGATTGGCTTCCCCTTGCTATTACCAAAGCAGCGTGTTATCAGGTTCATAATTGGTGTCGCGGTCGGCGTCAGGCGGGCAGTCTTGGCCTTTGACGCGGCATGAAGCACTATCTAACCGATAAAAATGCAGAATTCTACAGAATTTGAGGCTAAATATGATCGAACTGGCCTTGGGGTCGAGGACGCTGATGAGCAAGGCCTATTTGCCCCATTCCAAATAAGGTTTTCCGGACGTCTGGAAAATGGACCAATAATATCGACCTCGAATCTTTGAAAACAGCGCTTTGATCGTCGCGGGGGTTTGCGAATAAATCCGTGGCGAAAAAGGCCGCTGACGATAAGATTTGGCATCGGCAGCCTGTATTGTAATTCATTTCAGCGTTATCTATAATTTTTTCAGACTTATCGCTAAGATGAAAGGAGACTTCCTATGCTTATTTCCAGGAACAAAGAGAAGGATGCGTTGCTCGCGTCCTTAAAAGCCGACGAGGCACAGTTCGTTGCTGTTTATGGCAGAAGAAGGGTTGGCAAGACTTTTTTGATCCGAGAATGCCTTGAGCCGTATTTCGTCTTTTCGCATTCAGGCATATACGACGGCTCCTACCATGATCAACTGGAAGCTTTCGGATTCTCGCTCGCCGACTATGGTTTGAAGCTAAAGAATCCTCCAGAAGACTGGTTCCAAGCGTTTCATCTCCTGAAGGAAATCATCCGTGTTTCCAAGAAGAGAAAAAAGGTCATTTTCTTGGACGAATTATCATGGATGGCTACCAGGAATTCTCGCTTCATCAAGGCGCTTGAACAGTTTTGGAACAGTTTCCTTTCAGCGAGGAAAGATGTCGTTCTTGTCGTCTGCGCCTCCGCCACGTCGTGGATTCTGGACAATGTTGTCCACAATAAAGGCGGACTTCACAATCGCCTGACTTTGGAAATCAACCTAAAGCCGTTTTCTTTAAAAGAGATAGAGATGTTCGTCAAAGCGAAGAGATTGGATTTCACCCGCAGGCAAATTGTTGAGGGCTATATGGTTCTTGGCGGGATACCGTATTATTGGGGGAAACTCCAGCGCGGTCTTTCCATGGCTTCGAACATCGACGCGCTTTTCGTTGGGGATAGTGCTCCTCTGCGGAAGGAGAACCAACACCTGTTTAAGGCTCTATTTGAGAACCCCGAGGTTTATGTGAAGATCGTGTCGTCCTTGGCCAAGGGCGAACGCGCAGGCATGGATTATTCTTCTTTGGCGAAAGAAACCGGGGAAGAGGCCAACGGGGTTTTCAGCGACCGCATCGATGAATTGGAGGAATGCGGCTTTGTCCGGAAATATGCGCCTTTTGGGAAAAAGAGCAGGGGTACCCTCATTCAGCTTATCGATAACTTCACCCTTTTCTTCCATAAATACCTTGACCCGATGCCGACGGACGAGCATTTCTTTTCGGTGAGCCTTGAATCTGGATCATGGAGGGCTTGGAGCGGTTTGGCCTTCGAGCGAATCTGCCTCCAGCATGCCAGGCAGATTCAAGAGGCCCTTCGTATCGGTGGGGTCAGGACGGACGTGTGTTCCTTCTCGTGCCGAAAAGGCGAGAAAGAAGGGGTCGAAGGATCCCAAATCGACATGCTTATCGTCCGAAAAGACGAAACGATCAATCTATGTGAAATGAAATACTCCACCAAGCCGTATTCCGTGTCGCAGGAAGACGTTTATGACATGGAAACGAAAAGAGAGGACCTGAGGATTATGACAGGAACAGACTACGCCATTGTCCCGACCCTCGTGGCATTCCCATCTATAAAAAGGAACGCATATTCGGACGAGTTCAGCATCGTAATCGATGCGGATGCCCTCTTTCAAATTTAGGGAGCCATCTTAGCGATAGACCTTTAATTTCACCCTATTTCGCTGGATTGGTTCGAACCGATTCTCAAGGCTTTCAATCGAAGACGAGAAACATGCTACCTCTCAGTCACCATCTTGATTGAAATTGCTCAATGTCGTGGTTTTTTCCTTGATTCTTTTAATGGCTGTGCCCATTCCTCTGCCATGATGAGAATAATGACTGAAACCCAAAATTCTAAAGCTCCGTCTCAAGAAGCTTTGCTTTTTGCATCAAGAGGAAAAATCTAACATAATTCGCTTAACACAAATCCAAATAGGCGTTTAACTAAACCGAAATGAATAAAATGCGAAAAACGGTTTAGTATAATTGATTTTATAAAGAAAGACGCGAACCCCAATTATTCTTATGTCCAAGCGGCTTACACGATTCTGGCTAGCAAAGAAACAGAAGAGAGGGAATACCCGCCTTTATGGGGTCACGTGGTGTAGGTGGTTCGCTTTCATGAGGATTCGACTACGTTAAGAATTTTCTGTCAGTATTTGTCAGTATACGTTGGTGTTTATTCGAATTTATCGGCATTTCTTGGTTTTTTCATGGTCGCCATCAAGGTTAACAACCTGCAAAAAGGTGTAAATTGCTATCCGAAATACCCCGCGAAAAAGTGCAAATTGCTATTGAAATACCCGCGCGAAAAGGACCCGTGGTAATCTTAATTCACTTAATGAATTCCGAAATCACAACAAGAAGGGGCTTGCGGTGAAAGTATCCGCAAATCAATACGGATATGACGAAGACCAAATGCTCCTCAC
>ONFU01000137.1 GCA_900317165.1 uncultured Erysipelotrichaceae bacterium | reverse complement strand
TGAGGAACTCGCGGATTCCATATATGAATGCCGTTGCGGGATAGAGGATGTTACCGAATTCCTTAAGTCCCATGTTGAAGAATCAAGACGTGAATGGATAAAGAAATTCAATGAAGAATTGATAAGACATGGTTGGAAACCCGATTATTCAAAAGCCGGGCAAACCACCGTTAGTTTCATTGCAAGGCCCCATAATGACGATTACGAAGACGATGATTGATTTGTGGTTATTCCATAAAAAGAAGATATAAAGACGCGCAAACTGTGGCATAAGAAAACCTATAAACCTTATAATTTATATAGAAACGGAGACGGCATATGTATCAGTATATAGAAACGGAGACGGCATATGTATCAGATCATTTCGGAAGACATAACCCTATTTGATGGGGACGCTATATTGAATTCTTTAGGGGCGGGACCAAGCGCGGTCACTGACGCCCCTGGGGCGGTATTTCGTTCGATCCTTTCTAAAATCGGCAACAACGCGCCTAAATTAAGAAAAGAAGTATATGAGAAAGGTGCTAACCTAAAATTCAATCAAGCCTTCATAACCGATTCCTATGGATTACAATGCAAATACATCGTCAACGTTATCTCTCCATATGCTCGAGATGATGATAACGAATTAACAAAATTAAAGGAGGCATACACCAATTCTTTGAAGTTGGCCTATGAAAATGGCATTCGTTCCATCTGTTTGCCTTTAATTGGAACAGGTGCTAACGGATATAACTTAGAGCAATCGTTCAAAGCCGCGAAAAGCAGTGCCTATAAGTTCTTTGAAGAACATGAGGATTTTGACGTATACGTCACCGCGTTTTGGCAAAACGAGGAAATGAGAGATGAGTTAGGCTCTTATCCTAGACGAAGGCCTCGCTTTAATGGCTCAGATTTGCGAATCACCTTAAACGATGCCTGCCGCTCGATGCCCATGGGGCCAATCGATTCGAGACACATAAATATGTATGACCTACCTTTGGAAATGGGTGATTCGTTTGGTAGACTTATCGATTTGTTTATCATCGCTAGAGAAGGCGACGACGATAAGAAAACGCTTAATGAAGGATGGAACCAAATTAACTCGGACATCCTAGGCGCCAAGGATGACATGGATGATGAAGAACCCGAAAAATACGTTCCAATAGAAGAAGAGGGCAAACAGACGACCAATTACAAAAACCATTGGCATAAACATCCGAACTACAAAAAGATCCATCTCGATAAACAAAAAGGCATCGTCGCGAAAAAGACACAAAAGAAATCTGAATGGGGAGAAGAGGACCCTGATGGCATTTGGGATAGACCAACCAAAATCATGATCCTTCTCGTGGCCTGTTCTCTGAACATGACCAGAACACAGGCCTATTTCCTTTATAAGTTCTGTGGCTATTACCTGTCTCAATATGACGAAGAGGATGCAATAATCACCGAGCTCTTCGAGTTTTTGGCAACAGAAGAGGAAGATGCCGCCATCTTTACCGCCTGCAATCTATATCAAATGAAGACCGGCAAGCAGATTTTTACAAAACATAAACCTAAAGTGAAAAAAGAAAACTAATAGATTTAATCGATACTTTTTTAAGTCAAAACTACCTTTTGACCCAGAATATTCTTCCTGGAAGAAAGTATCGATTTTTCTTTTTCCTAATAATGATGTCGCAACAAAAAGGACGAGGCTTCCGGAAGGGTTAAAAAGTTCTTCCCGGAAGAAAAAAGAACAAAAAAACCTGTCCCATAATGTTGCTAGTCCAGGAGGAAAAAAAGAAATGGAAACAATACTCACGAACCACGCCGCCAAAAGATTAAAGGAAAGATTAGGAATCAAATCCTTATCCGAAAAGCAAAGGATCGCGGACCTTGCCTTACTTAGAGGAAAGGCAATCAGGCTAGAGCAAAGGGAATTCGATGGAGACCTGAGGGAAAACATCCTCATCGAATATCAAGAACGCGTATTCGTCTTCTCTAACAACAAGGTTCTGATCACCGTCTTGCCAAAGGAAATGAAATATCGCCCAGACAAAGAAGGGGTCCTACGTTCCTTAAGCCTAATGGAAGCGAAGAAGGAAATGGCTTACGCCTAATGAAAATATAGAAAGGAAACACACGTATATGGAAATCTATAACGAGAATTACGATTATCAAAAAGTCTTATCCGCCTTAACCAATGCTTTTGTAGAAGGAGGGATAAGCAAAGAACAATTAGAAACCACCATCGCTACCCTTGG
>ONFU01000060.1 GCA_900317165.1 uncultured Erysipelotrichaceae bacterium | reverse complement strand
CAATGACCCGACCTTCATCACCTATGATTCCTGCGCGGATATCGTCAAGGAATTCCATTATAACGTCGATTTGAACCGTAACGGCGTATTTGGCGAAAAGGAGGATACCTTCAAAGGGCAATATGATTTCTATCTCCTTACCAGCGACTTCTCCTTCTCTTGTGGGAACGGCCTCCCGACCATGGCCAAAGCCGATGGAGTAAAATTAATCGGGAAAAAGAGCGGCGGCGGAGCTTGTCCGGTCGCGACCGTCTGCGATGGCTCAGGCACCCTTTATAACACCTCGATGCCCCTTCGTATCTCCTCTCTCCAAAAGGATGGGACCTATGTGGATAACGACGAAGGAAACCCCGTGGATTACGAAATCGACGAAACGTATTGGTACGATTTGCCTCGACTCAATACCTTCCTTAGCGGCATTGAGAATTAAACCTATGCGATATTTTAAAGAAGCCTGTGCCCCAGGCTTCTTTTTCTCAATTAGTCAATAATGAATGCATGGGTTAAGCGTTTTGCGGAGAAACCGTGAATAAAACGAACTAGCAACCGACTTCGCTTCTTAAGGGCAAGGCCCAGTTCCCGGGAAGTCCGCATTGCCCTTATTGTGCTAATATTAGGCACATGAATTTCTATGAGTGGTTTTTCTTAGAAAAAGATAGGGCCCCGGCGGGTTTATTTTCCTGGTCCCATCTTCTAAGCGTCACCATCATCCTCGCGATTTTCGTGGCTCTTGCGATTATCTTGGGGAGAAAATTCAAAAACGATCCGAAGAATCAAAGGAAGACCATGATCATCACCTCCATCGCGATTCTAGCCCTATACATCATGAAGCTTTCCTTCCTTCTAGCGACTAGGAACGACGTGGGCAATACATTTCTCGAAAACCTTCCGTTTTTCTTTTGTGACATGATGGTCTTCATGGTTCCGATCGCCGCCTTTACGAAAGGAAGGGTGCAGGATATCGTTTTGGATTTCATCGCGATCTGCGGATTCATCATGGGCTTTATGGGGAATTATTTCGCGGGGAACATCTATGCGACTCATCCAGCCTTCTCCTATCTCTCCTTGATAAGCGCGATAAGCCATTCGATATTCGCCTTCGCGGCTTTGTTCGTTTTCATCTCGGGACAAAACAAGATGGAAAAAAGGAATATCCCCTTTGTCATCGGCATCCTCTTAGTCTTCATGTCACTCGTCTTGGCTTTCGATTACTTGACTGGCAAAAATTACCAATTCTTCCTTGGGGGTGACGATACGCCGTTTGGGATATTCTTAGATTTGGTCAAGGGCAACTTAATCGCCTATCAAGCCATAATCTACGTTTTGCAATGCGGTTATATCGGCGTCTTCTACCTCCTTTATTATCCGATAGCTAAAGCCATTAAGAAGAAAAAGGGCAGTTGATTGAAAAGAAAATGAGTGATTCGGTTCAGACAGAAATTAAAAAAGAACGGAGGCGTTACCCCGTTTTGGATTTGGTGCGCTTCATCGCGGCCCTTCTTATCATCTTCATCCATATCTTCCCGGAAGGAAGCACCACTTCTTCGGTTGGGTTAGATCCCACGCTTCCCGTCATCATTAGCGAATCGTTCGTCTACGCGATAATCAGGGTGGCCGCGCCTATATTCTTCTTCATAAGTAGTTTCCTTCTTTTCAAGCGGATTGAAGAAGATAAGGAAAACGGATGGAAGAAGGTTGGCTCTTTTTGCTTAAGGCTACTCTTTCTCTATCTATTTTGGTATGTGGTGGGTTTGCCTTTAACCATCAAGGATATCGTGGGTTTTGCGACTTCAGGCGATACAAACGGCCTAATAAGGTATTTCGTTATCACCTTCTGGAAAGGGGCGCCTCGCGGATATTGGTTCTTGGTTTCTTTGGCTTTTAGCGTTTTCATCGCGAATATCGTTAAGGGCAAAAAGGGGTTGATCGTCTTAACCGTTATCCCTCTGGTTATGTATGTATTCGGTTGCCTTAATTCCGCTTATTTTGGGATATTCGCAGGGAGGGAGGACCCATTCTCGAAGGGATTCTATTTTATCGGGGAATACCTGGAGCTCTCCTTCTGCTATCTCGAAGCTCTCCTTTTTGTCGTCTTAGGCAAGATATTTGCTTTATATGGGCCATTTAAGATAAAGGGGAATATCGTTTTCATCATTATTTCCTTCTTTTTGATGGCCTTGGAGCTTTTCCTCACCATTTCCCATAATTTGCTTATCTATCCAGATGCCTATTTCTCCTTGCCCATATTCATCTTCTTCTTCATGAATAGGATTTTAATGATCGATATCGAAAGTGAGTCGTTTGCTAAAAAGGCCGAGCGACTAAAGAAAATCGGTAGCTTCTCCTATTTGTTCCATATCCAATTCTTCGTCTATCTCCATTGGATTTTGGATAGTTGCAACTGCAATATCTTCCGTCAATACATCGCCTTGTTGCTTATTCCTTACGTAGTAGTCGTAGGCCTTTGCTTTATCCTTCAGCCTTTATGCGAAAGATTATCGAAATACCGTTATCTAAGATTCTTGCGTTACTCTTATTGATGGATGGGTCACATTGTTTAGGAATTAAATGGATTATTTGAGGTAAAATAGGGACATGCAGAAAGAGAAGAAAACCATCAACGTACGCAGAATCAACAAGATGCGGTGGATCGCGGGGATGTCGATGTCCGCGGTGCTTATCGTTACCACCGCGGTATTTTTGATTCTTAACGTCACCGATTTCTATAAGGAAGGCGGAGATGTATCAGGGATGGGGACTTTCAGGATGTTCACGACCCTTTCAAACATCATCGGCGCGGTCGCGGCGTTTATGTGCCTGCCCTTCCAAATCCAGGGTTTAAGGAAAGATAAATACAAATTGCCTTCTTGGATAGTCATCTTGCTTTTTGTTGGGGCAACAGGTGTATTTCTCTCCTTCTTTATGGCGGTTACCATCATCTCGATGACCCAGGGTTATGACGTGATAATGCTTCGCAACTCCAATCTCTTCATGCATTTGATCAACCCGATTTTGATTACCGTCATGTTCGCCTTGGTCGTTTCCGATACCCATGTCAAATTCCGCTTCTCCTTCATCGCCTTGATTCCCGTCCTAATCTATGCCTTTATTTATTTTCTCATGGTCTTTGCCCTTAAGAAATGGGAAGACCATTATCAAGCAAACACCTTCATTCCTTGGCCGCTTACCCTCTTAATCGTTATAGCGGTCGCTTTCGGAATCGCCGAGCTGCTTAGGTTTTTGCATAACCTCACGAACAAATACGTCATGGGTAGCATAGAAAGGTATTACCTTGAATCCAGCGATTACGATTGTCCGCGCGTCAGCGATGCGGTTGGTAAACTCGCGAAGGTCGAGGCCAAATTCTATTACGAAGGCGATGATATCTATATTCCAACCGACATCATCGCGCTCCTTTCCACCCGTTACAAGGCCTCCTCGGTTCCTCTAGATATCCTCTATGACATCTATTTGGAAAATTATCTAGATAGCATAAAAAAGAAGGAAAACGAATAACCCATGTATCAAAAAACGTCCTCGAAGGACGTTTTTGGCGTTCATTTTTTTGGACTATCCCGGATCGCCTCCAGGGGTATGCGATCTACGATGACCGCACCTGATGCAGACATCGTAACGTTGTGTAACATCGTGTAACGACTTTTCGCCAATGATTTCCAAATGTTGATACCGTTGTTGCGCTAAAATAATCTATCGACGAAATCGGGCAAAGCAGATGTAGAAATCTGCTTTGTGCTGAGCGAATAGACGGGGATTGATCGCGTCTTTCCAAGCCCATGGCGCCGAATGAAGGTCGACCACGGAGGTAAAATATGGATATCAGATTTAAGGCATCTGCTCGCGACGTATCTAAGGAGAACATCGACACCGCGTACATGGTCACGAAAACCTTGCTTATCATACTTGCGGCGGTTTCAGTCATAACAGGGATTGTCCTCTTGGCGGTCTCAAAAGGAGATCCGTCGATGATCTGGTCCGGGATTATAACGATCATCGCAAGCCCATTCGTGGCCTATTTGATGTGGATTTTCTTGAAGCTGCCGTTTGGTTTGCTCTATGACGTCAAGCTGATGAGGGAAGGACGAGCTATCGCCCCCGTGGACGAAGGCAACCCCAACGTCTCTCCGCTGGTACCCCAGCCAGAGAAAGGGGGTTCATCCTTCGTGACCGTGCTTCCAAAAGAGGAGATATCCGTTACGGACGAACAGGCGCTTGAAGTAATGCGCAATGCGCTGAACCAGCTTTTCCAAAACGCGCCCATAGCAGAAATAATCTCAGGTTTATCCGTGTATTCGAACAAAGAGATCATTGAGTTCTCCGACTTGCTAAAAAAGACCTCAGAGAACGCCGAAAGGCAGGAAAAAGCCAAGGACTTCATCCGCGCCTTCATCGCGGAAAACGGACTGTGATCCGCCTCTTCCAGGCTGCATTCATCGAAAAGAAAACACGCATCGGCTCCACTTCAACGCCTTGCTGCTTTAGTCACAGCACTTGTCACCAATAATGTCACCAATCGTGTCACCAATAACGTCACCAATAAATTAGGCTGTTGCAATTTTCGCGGACCGCTTATTGAATGTCAGAATGTCTACACGTTTGCGATTGAGCTTCTCACGTGTGTGAGTGAGGCCCAAGCGTGTGCGTAAGACCATGTTTCCGTGATGCGAGTGGTCTTAAACCGTTATGCGCGTGAGGATTATCCGTGATGCGAATGAATGACGTTTGATTTCCAATTTTCGACTCAAAACGGCCAAAATGACGAGTCGGCGGTTCGAATCAAAGGGGCAAAAAATACAAAAAGCCCTCACCACCGCTGCTCTTTGAAAGAAAAAGTTCCTGACATGATGGTATCAAGAACCTATTTACTATTTGATGGTTGAGGGGGGGTCAAATGGACTTTGTTTACATTCGCTTGACGCCATACGGATTTTAAGATTTTTATGCGTTAAACGCGCATTTTATTCATTTAGAAAATACTATTGGTATTAGTCTTTTACGATTTTTTTACGATGTTATCATTGACGTCGTTGACGTGCTCCTTTTATCAAGCCAAGCTTCATCTGTATCCAAATCCACGGCACATATCTAGGACATTATTGATATATCGGTTAACGGTTGTATAATGGTTAACGGAGGTAATGAATATGGTTTTGGGAGAATATCTGGAGAAGACCGGAACATCGGTGTACGCCTTGTCGAAAAGAAGCGATGTCCCATATACGACCGTCCTTAGCATCTGCCGGGGGAAAGCGGACATGGAGGAATGCCGACTTGGGACCCTACGGGCGATTGCGAAGGCGTTAGGCGTCAGCCTCAACGATCTCATCGACGGGAAATTGACCCCCGCCGGCCATTTCATCGACGCCTCGGTCGAACTCGACGTGGGCTTGCTTCCCCTTCCGCTTCAGAGATTCATCAAGGAGTTGGAGGAATATGATCAAAATGGCGATCCCGCCTTCTATGCGGCGGCGGACACCATGCTGCTGATGGCGGACCGTTATCTGCATAGTGGTGCCATCAATTCCAAAACCTATGAAAAGCTAGCGACGAAATACCCGATTGGGTAGGAGGTTTATATGAACATCTACGACTTAACTAATTGCCCATATAGCCAGAGAAACGGCTATTACGGTGGCGCGGCCGGCGACAAAGACGGCATCATCATCGATGGAGAGCCTTGGATTTGCAAGTACCCAAAGCCGACCGTCGGCATGCGTGGGACGGCAAACCTCGCCCCTTATTCCTCCACTCCTCTTTCAGAGTATTTAGGCAGCCATATTTATCAGATCCTCGGATACCCGGTGCACGAAACGATTCTTGGCATCCGCGACGGTTTCCTCGTCGTCGCATGCAAGGACTTTTGCGAGGAGGACGAAAGACTTTTCGAAATTCGTACCCTCAAAAATATCCATATCAAAGAGATGTGTGAGGAACTAGGCTTGGATCTTCACGAAACCGGGGATGACCACTTAGTAAGCCTAGGTGAATTGTTCATCCACTTTGAACACAATCCCGAGATGAAAAGCATCAAAGGCCTTTCGGCGCGTTTTTGGGACCAGGTCATCATTGATGGGCTTCTTGGCAACAATGACCGGAATAATGGCAACTGGGGCATTATCGTTGGCCCCAAAGGCCGTAGGATCGCTCCCGTGTTTGATAATGGCGCATCCTTTTATCCGAAAAAGAGCGAAGATTCTATTAAGAAAGCTTTATCCGTAGACGAAGGCGGACGCACACCAAGCAGTCTAAACGTTATTACGCCCTTCACATTAGACGGCGAGCATCACGTAAACTATGCCCGCATGCTGGATCTTACGGGCGATGTTATTCCAAGCGTCCAGGCCAAAATGCTGAAAGAAGCCATTCAGAAGAACGCGCGTTTGGTCAAAGAACGTGTCGCCGATATCAAAGCCCTTTTCGATAGTCTTCCCAGCGAGTATAACGGGACCGAAGTACTCTCCGCAGAACGCAAAACCTTCTACTTAAGTTCTTTTTTAGAAAGGTTTGAAATGATTCTTCTCCCCAAGGCGTCGTAATTGCACATCCTGTTAATTTCTAAATCCAGTCTGGTGGCTTCGAATCTTCTTCCACCATATAGCCGACATCGAAGGTTTTCGGTTTATTTGTCGTAACTTTTTACGAATATTTTACGATTCGCTCAGTGCATAAAAACGAAAAAATCCCGATGCCATCGAAGGAATTCGGGATTCGTTTTTGAACTGGTGGCTGAGGGGGGATTAAAATCAATGTTTTTTGGACAACCGAGGCATGCTCGCCCCACTTCAGCCCATATGGCGTGACCAAAGTGATAATGACGGATTTGCCGGTCTTCGTCACCGTAAGGAAATCCTGGACTCGCTTATACCACTCGAGTGCATCTTTTTTCTTCACAACGTAGGGCGAGGAAGAATATTTCATCTCACAAATGTTGATGAGGTTATCGCTTCGGTCGATGAGAAGATCGATTTGATGTCCGGCGACGTCTAAATCCTCGTTGGCTTGGCATCTCCACGAAGAAACCTCAGTGGCCACTCCGGCTATGCCGAGCGCTTCCTTCATCTGGGGGACGTGGAGAAGGCAAACCATCTCAAAGGCAAGACCTTCCCAAACCATAACCTTAGCGGCCTGCACGTTGTTTTGCATAAAATGCTCGTCCGTCGACGACTTTTCCATGAACCTCAGATAGAAGAGGACAAACGGATCGACAAGTTGGTAGACCGACTCCTTCTTCTTCTTGCCGAAGGGGAGATATTCGCGAATGTATTCGCAGGCTGCAAGTTCTTTCAGCATGGTCGATACGTCGCCACCCGGACTAAGATGAGCTTCTTTTATGATTTCCGAGCGACTAAGACCCTGCTTGCTTTTCCCTAAAGCCAGCACGATGGAAAGATAGGGTTCCGGCTTCGCGAAAAGGGACCTGAGCAAGTAGTCCAGTTCGTCTTTTAGCTCCCCGTTTTTTTGAAAGCATAGGCGATCCACATTCTGCATGATGCTGTCGCCCCTCTTAAGAAGGGTCCAATAATAGGGGACTCCGCCGAAGACCATATAGGCGCGAAGAATCTCGTCTTTTGACATCGAAAGCCGGCTCCGAGAGGCAAAATCCTTGCATTCCGCCAAGGTAAAAGGCCGTAGACCAATTTTGTGGTTGAGTCGATGGTAGAAGCCTCCTTTGTCGCAAACGATCTTGTTGAGCATCCAGCTCGTAGCTGATGAGGAAACGATCAGAAGCACGTCCTTCCTTGCGGATGCCCACGAATTCCAGAAGAATTCCAGGGCGTTGAGAAGTCCGGATTTCCCCGCGGCCATCCAAGAGAGTTCGTCAAGAAATACAACTTTTTTCTTCGCGCGCGATTTTTTGATTCTATCCTTAAGTAGGGAAAACGCCTCAATCCAGTTCTTTGGAACATTCCTTACCTCCGCGCCTTGTTCGCGAAGCGAATCGACGAAGGCGGCGATCTGGACGGATTGCCCGCCCTTGGCCACACCGGCATGCTGGAAGTCGATCTTGCCAGCAAACGTCTCTCTGACAAGAAAGGTTTTGCCTACCCTTCTCCTACCGTAGATGGCGACGAACTGAGAATCCGCGCTTTCATAGGCGGCCTTGAGGATTTCCATTTCTTCTTTTCTGCCAAAAATCATAAAGTTGTTCCTCCAAATCTAAGATATTTTAGCACATTTGGAGGAGCAAGTTATCAGTTTTGTTCATTTTACCATCATAAATTGCGAAGCCTTCCATCGAAAGCATAGTTTTTCGGTACTTTTTTGAAAGGCCAGTCCCTGTTAGGCGTGGTGATGCTCGTTAGCAATTAATGCATGAAATCTGGTAGGAAAAGTGGGGGGTAAAGTGAGGGGTATTTGATTCCGTTCAGTACGAAAACGGGTCATGAAAATGAAAAAGTTTGTTTCGTGGCCCGCTTTATCCAAAGGGACCGATGTCTAGTCACAACATGCAGCCTATTTATTTGCAGAGGTATCTTTTTTGAAGCAGAAGCGAGTCACCATCAAAGCCACATAGCGGTCGAAATCCGAAATTGACGGATTTTGGCGGATAATCCCACCACATATTTCCATTAAGAATAAACAAACCTGTTAAGGTGACCGAAATCATAACATTAGAAAATGTAGACCTCATCGAACATTTCTCATAAACAGGTTTTGAAATATCTTTACCACAGATTTACCACAAATCAAAGAAAAGAATTGTCAAAAGAAACAAAAAACTTCCGATGGTTTCTTACCTTTTCGGAAGTTCATGTTTGTCAATGGTGGCTGAGGGCGGACTCGAACCGCCGACATACCGGGTATGAGCCGGTTGCTCTAACCAACTGGGCTACTCAGCCATTTAATGGTGGAACTTATCGGGCTCGAACCGACGACCCCCTGCTTGCAAAGCAGGTGCTCTCCCAGCTGAGCTAAAGTCCCAATTAACTTTGCCGCTTAGCGGCTTGCATATTATAGGCGAGGGAAAGAATCGCTTCAATAACTATTTTTCTTAAAGAAAATAGCGTTTAATCGGCCTTTTCGAATAGTTCGTTAATCTTCAACAAAAGAGAAAGACAAGTTTTGGAAGCGCTGAGCTTATTCGCATAGTATTCTTCCTCTCCTCCCTTGACGAAATCAGCGACCATCTTGCAAGAGAAAACCCTAGCCCCGAACTTTTCCGCGGCATAGACGATCGCGGCGAGTTCCATTTCGACGATATCGGCGTTAAACAAATCATGAAGATGGGTCTTCTCTTTTTCGCCTAAGACGAATCTATCGCCTGAGGCGCAACGGACGAGGGGGATGTCTGGGTAGACCTGGGAGGCGAGATTTAGGTATTCTTCATCTAGATGAATGAAGGGTGTATCGAAGCCCGCATGTTGGCCAACTGGCACATGGTCAATTTGGGAAAGGTCAGCGTCCGAATGGACCACTTCTTTGACAAATACGAGGGGTGTGTCACCGATTTTATGGGTCAATGCCCCAACTATGCCAAAATTGAAGATGGTTTTGACGCCATATTCGAGAATGAGGACGGAGGTCGCTTCGCTAGCGGCTAGTTCACCTGCGTTAGAATGGATCACGATAAGTTCATTGCCCTTTATCTCGTAACAAGAAACGGGAAAACCATATTCCTCTTTTTTCCATTTAGGGGAACCAAGCAATTCGTTGACGGCATCGATTTCCACCGCGACCAATAGTCCAAGTCTTTTCATAGGCCCAATTATAATTATTTAACTCCCGATTGTAATGCATTATATAGCCTTAACCTATATAATCTTCCCGTTATGAAAGCCCCGTTAAGCCAACACTTGAGTTTTGGGAGATTGATCCTAGGAGCCATTCCATCCATCTTGATGATGGTTTCGATTTCCCTCTATTCCGTAATCGACGGACTTTTCGTCTCCAATTTCGCGGGCAAAACCCAGTTTGCCGCGGTTAATCTCATCTACCCTTATGTCATGACCTTAGGGGCTTTGGGCTTCATGATGGGAACTGGGGGAACAGCCTTAGTAGCCAAAAAATTAGGGGAAGGGAAGACAGATGAAGCCAACCGTCATTTCTCCAATTGCGTCATCTTCTCCCTTGGCTTAGGTTTAATCTCCACGGTTATCTCCCTCTTCCTTCTTCCTAATATCTCCAAGGCTTTAGGGGCGGATGAGGAAATGCTTCCCCATTGCATCCGTTATGGCCAAATATTGATAGCTGGGGTCACTTTTTTCAATTTCCAGAACCTCTTCCAATCCTTCCTTATGGCCGCGGAAAGACCGGGGCTAGGATTTGGGGTCACCCTTCTTGCCGGGATTACCAACATCATCTTGGATGCCGCGCTTATCGCTGGAGCGAAGATGGGGATAGTCGGAGCGGGAATCGGAACTATCGCCGGGCAATTCATCGGCGGGGTCTTGCCCCTTATCTTCTTCCTTAGGAACAACAACAGCCCCTTGAAATTAAGAATGCATAAATTTGATTGGAAGGGCATTCTAAAAATGGTTACGAACGGGATGAGCGAATTCTTCGCGAACATCTTCGTTTCGATTGTTTCAATCGTCATGAATATCCTCCTCATGCGTCATTTCGGACAGGATGGTGTCAGCGCGTATGGGGTCATTTGCTACGTATGGCTCGTCTACGCGGCGATATTCATCGGCTTCAATATCTTCGTGGCCCCTCGTATTTCCTATAACCTTGGGGCGAACAACAAAAAGGAATTAAGGCATCTATACCTTTCCTCCTTGTTGGTCCTCCTTCTTTTTGGGGTTATCCAATTGGTGGTTTCGGAATCGCTTGCCTATCCTCTTTCCTATGTCTTCACAAGTTATGACCAGGGGTTACTCGAATTGACGACGAAAGCCATGCGCATCTATTCGATCATCTATTGCGCGATAGGTATCAATATGTTCGGCAGTGCCTTCTTCACCGCGCTAAATAACGGGGTCATGTCCTTGGTATTATCGACCGCGAGGCTTATCGCGATTGAGCTTCCCTGCATCCTCCTTTTCTCCTTGTTAATTGGAGGAGACGGCAGTTTTGATGAATCTCCTTGTCATGTTCCTATTTAGGAAGCGTTATGGGTATATGAAACCCAAGGAAGAGGCTGCTTTATCCTAAGATAAGAATCGTCCATTCGTTAAAAAGAAACGAAAACGAAAGGGCGAATGGAAATCTATTCCCGTCATATTAAATAGAGGGCCATTAAACTCATAAACTTTTAGTGAAATATTCGTTGCATGTGTCTATAATACGGAAGCCCTCCCATAGCGTAGAGGTTAGCGCGAGCGACTTATAATCGCTAGGTCGCTGGTTCAAATCCAGCTGGGAGGACCATAAACGGAGGCTTACCCAAGTGGTTGAAGGGGTCGGTCTTGAAAACCGATAGTGGGGTCATGCTCCAGCTAGGGTTCGAATCCCTAAGCCTCCGCCAAGATTGATTGCCAAGACACGTACGAAAAAGTGCGTGTTTTTTCTTTTTTTGCATATTTGCTATATTTTTCCCTGTTTTCTTTTAAATGTTTTTCACCACTTTCTTTTACAACGAAATAGGTTATTTCTTTTAAACAAAAATAGGTTTTAATAAAAATCGACCAAAACAACAGTGGACTGCGATTTTAGTCGAAGAAGTATGTGTATCGACAATTGAAGACAAAAAGATGGAATTGGACAATCCTGGAGTTGTCCTTTTTCGATAAAAAAGGTACAAAAAAGTGGTATGGGTCGTCCCATTCCACTTTTTTAGGTTAGGTTTATTGTTCCTTCTTGCGGATTGCGGTGAAGAAGGCGAAGAAGCCCCAAACGGCAAGGCCACCGGCGAGGACGCCATCGACGACATAGAGGATGACTTCCCAAATCGGAAGCTTATAGCCA
>ONFU01000020.1 GCA_900317165.1 uncultured Erysipelotrichaceae bacterium | reverse complement strand
AGCCGTATGATTATGGAACGGGTGCACGGCATAAGAATTATAGGCCCAAGAAAGGAGAAGTTATCCAGTCGTTAAATGGGCCTGACTGGATAATACGAAGCGATTATGGCCACCCCTTTATGGAAAAACGCGACGATCTACCAAATCTATCCCCGCAGCTTTTGCGATTCCAACGGGGATGGGATAGGGGATATCCCTGGGATTATCTCCAAGCTTGACTATGTGGCTTCCCTTGGAGTGAAGATCATTTGGCTTTCCCCGGTTTATCAATCTCCTTTGGATGATTTGGGCTATGACATCTCCGATTATTACAAGATCCATCCGGATTATGGGACGATGGAGGATTTCGATCGCCTTGTAAAGGAAGCCGATAAACGCGGATTGAAAATAGTCATGGATCTTGTGGTTAATCACACTTCGGACGAACATCATTGGTTCAAGGAATCCAAGAAAATAGATAGCCCATTCAGGGATTATTACTATTGGAGGAAGGGCAAGGAGCCTAATGGAAAGCGGCCTCCAAACAACTGGACCTCGATGTTCACGGGACCTGCTTGGGAATACGATAAGGAGACCGATGAATGGTATCTCCACCTATATTCCAAAAAACAGCCCGATTTGAATTTCCATAACCCCAAAGTAATCGAGGAAGTTGAGAATATTCTCCGTTTTTATCTAGATAAAGGCGTTTATGGCTTTAGATGCGACGTCATCAACCAAATCTTCAAAGAGAGTTTGGAAGATGGCAAAGGCAAGAGCCAACAGGCTAGAGGAATCGAGCATTACCTAATGAAGGAAGGCAATCACCGAATCCTCCGTAAACTCTATGACGATATCTTCTCCAAACAAGAATGCGTGGTCATTGGGGAAACCTATAATGTCGATATCGAAAATGGATACCGTTTCTTGACAAATCACGAAATGGATATGTTTTTCCAGTTCGAAGCCATGGCCGTCGACCAATCCCCTTCAAGGGTCTTCGCTAGACGTTTCCACCCAGAGGAAATGAAAGATATCCTCTATAAATGGCAACAAAGCGTTCCTTGGAATGCGAACTATCTCGAAAACCATGACCAAAGAAGGTCGATTACGAGGTTTGGCGATGAGAAGACATATTGGAAAGAATCAGGGAAGGCTTTAGCTTTGTTCAACCTCACCCTTTCAGGAACCCCATTCGTCTATCAAGGCGAAGAAATCGGGATGATCGATAAACCAATCGGTGAACCTGAAGATAGCCTTGATGTTGCGGCCCGAATGGTCAACAAGATAATGAAGAAGTTCCATCTTCCTCATTTTATGAGGAAAAAGGTCTGCAATCGCCTTGACCGTGACCACGCTCGCACGCCGATGCAATGGAATGGGGGCCCTAATGCCGGGTTTTCTAACGGAAAGGATACTTGGATTAAGGTGAATCCGCGTTTCCTTGAAAGGACGAATGTTGAAAAGGAAGAAGCGGACGAAACCTCTATTCTATCCTTCTACCGTCGCCTTATAAAAGAGAGGGAAAACCGCGGCGCCATTCATGATGGGAAATTCATTCCTATAAGAACAAAAGGGCCGATAATCGCTTTCATAAGGGAAAACGAGAACGAGAAATACTTAACCCTCATCAACTTATCCAAAAAGAAGGCGAAAATACCTGAATCCGCATGCATGGGTGCCTCCGATTTGGTCTTATCTACTTATGAGGAGAAGGAGCTTAAAGGCCTTGCCTATCTTCGGCCATATGAAGGTTTGCTATTAAAAATCGGCTAGATGAAAAAAGCCTGAGGCTATGCGCCACAGGCTTTTTTCGATTTGGATTGGTAACTTAGTTAGCGGGAACGAAGGAATAGCTGTAGTTGCAGCTCATCTTCATGCTCATCTCAGAGTTGAGGAGCGTTCCGAGATCGCCAAGATCGCCAAGGCTCGAGGTATCCATGGTGGTCTTCATCCAAATATCGTAGTTGGAGTAGGAGGGAAGTCCATCATCGTTGACCGCGGTTTCCATCTTGATTCTGTATTCGACTTTGGCACCAGAGGCGGAGTTGGAAACGGTATCAGCGCCTTCGGCAACCATCTTGAAGCCTTTGGCACCGTTCTTGTAGAACTTGAGACCCAAGTTGAGGTCGACGGATTCAGCGGCCTCTCCCCCGCTTTTCATGGAGGAAATGGCATCTTCGAGGACGACGCCGGTCATGAAGTTGTCTTCATCAAGGATGCCTTCTTCGTTGATGTCTTTCTTTTGGGTTTTGCCAGCAAGGGTGGTTTCGCTGGTTCCAGTGATTTTGTAGTGGTTGACCTTTTTGAGGGTTTCCTCTGGCTGATAGCTATCGGCAAGGGCCATCGCGTCCTTTTCGGTGATTTCTTGGGCACCACAGGAGGCGAGCATGGCAGCACCGGCTAAGCAGAGGAGTACGGTTTTGACAGTTCTCATTTAAATAATCTCCTTTTTATGAGTTGCGTTTATTTTATTAACTTCTTTTGGCTTTTCAAGATTAGATATATTCCTGTTTTTAAAAAAGCCCCTTAAGGGGCTAGATACTATGGCTGAATAGGAGTTCCCTTATAAGCTCCTTCGTAATAAGCCGATTCTTTATAAAGATACAAATCGACGTAAATGGATTTAACCCCTTGGGCTAAAACGCTGAAAATACTTAATCCCCCGTGTTTCCAAACCATATCAAAGCCGTTATAAACCAGCAGGTCACGTAAGGAATGGGTGAAATTCCAAGTGACTTCTGTGTCTGGCTGATTGTATGTCCACCAACCTTGATAATCTCCGCTCGCATTATAATGGCCATCTTGGTAATCGATGACATAATTGTCGGAAATCGAAACCATATAACAGATTGGGTTACTATTGGCCCTATCCCAATTCCAACGGAGGATGCAGCGCGCGTTATCGTAGCCTTGTTCATAGTAATTACGGAGATCGCTGTCGCGATATTTGTATGACCAAGTATCGAGGTAATTGAGTTGTACATGGTCAGGATGCGAACCAGAAAGATGGATGTATGGGTAGCTTGTTTTATATGTTGAAGGCTTGACCAATTGTTCATGGAGATTGTTCGATACCTCGATGGTATCGGTTAAGGAATGGACGTCTCCACCTTCGTTTGTTGGTATCGCGAAAAGCTTCTCCTGCGGGTTGGATATCTCAGTCAAAACGCGATATTCGATTTCGTTAACGCTTAAATCGTAGATAGCCCCGATATAAATATCGACTTCGCTAACTACGGTGTAACTATACGTATATCCAATCTTGAAGAATTTCTTCAATCCTTCGTAAGCGGAACCGACACTCTTAATCGAAATAGTTAAAAGATTGAAATTAGGATCGCTGACCTGCCGGCTATTTAAGGAGAAGGAATTCTCATTGAATGTGCTTTGAATCTTTCGGTCTAGGGTTTTGTCGTTTGATTTCTTGACGTTTTCAATCGAGGAAATCAGAGGAGATTCCGTTAGTTCCGAAACGCCGTTTTGGATTAGCTTGAAGCATTTATCCTCAAACCTTTCCATAATATCTGTCGCTACAGGAGTAGTTACTGACTTAGGATATGTTTTTAAGGATTCCGTGCCGACATCCATGCGTATCGTAGCATTCGTATGGAGTGGGAAATCTGATACATGCCCTGCGTAAATTAGATAGAAATAGGCATCGTCATTGCGGAAGGATTGAACGATTTTGGAAGGATCCTTTATTTTGGAATGGCCAGAGGATATGGCTTGTTCCGCGGTTTCTTCGCGCATTGGTTGAATCGGTTGAACGTAGGAATCAACATAGGTATCGCCGCATGTTAAACAGGTATGCGTGGTATATCCTTCCGAATAAGTGGTCGGAGCGACTACATCGGAAATGTAATGATGTTCGCCTCCAAGAGGTTCGATAACTTCATATGTCGAATATGAGCAACGGGTGCAATAATCGTAGGCTTTATAGCCTGCTTGGTCGCAGGTTGCCGCTTTGCCATCGACGTGAACCAACGCATGGCCAAGGGCTGGTACGAAATCGTCGTTATGGGTTTCGTGGCAATTACGGCATTCATAGACGGAATAGCCTTGCTCATCGCAAGTAGGGGGGACAATGCTTATGACTTCAAAGTTATGGCCTAGTGGGTCAAGGTCTTTATAACCTTGGATTTCTCCGCATCTTGAGCATTCGTCAAAGGCGACGACGCCCATTCCGGTGCAGGTTGGGGCAATCTCTTCGTGGTGGATCCAATTATGGCCTAGAGGTTCTTTTTCTAGACGTTCAACGATTTTTCCGCAACGCGAGCACTCGGCATGGCCATAACCTCCTTCGACGCAGGTTGGCTCGGTATGGGTGATATGGTAATCATGTCCGAGAGGCTCTA
This sequence comes from uncultured Erysipelotrichaceae bacterium, assembly GCA_900317165.1. Taxonomy (GTDB): domain Bacteria; phylum Bacillota_I; class Bacilli_A; order RFN20; family CAG-826; genus Alloenteromonas. The sequence continues at coordinate 15,531 of ONFU01000020.1, read as the reverse complement.
CGAAATTATCGTAATGAGCCCTTCCGCATTTGGAACAACGGTAGATATCATATCCTTCTTCTTTGCAGGTCGGCTTTATTGTCTCGGAAAGCACATATTCATGCCTTTCCTTTTCGGTATCGTATGGATCGAATTCATCGATGCCGCAACGGGTGCAATAACTTTCAATATGCCCTCCATGTGAGCAGGAGGCTGGGATTTCGCGCAGTTCGAAATGATGGCCTAATGACTCAACCGGGTTATCGCGATGATCTTCAAATCCGCAACGCGTGCAGTAATAGACATCAAACCCGCTTTTTGTGCAGGTTGGGGCCACCGTTTTCTTAACGATGTGGTGTCCTAGAGGAGGAATTTCCACCTGTTCGCTTTTCACGCCATCTTCTGGACAAGCGACATAGCCTAAACCTGGCTCGGTGCAGGTTGGTTGTTTGACGATGACTTCTTGATCAAAGTGGTGTTGGTGATTGGCCCCAATTAGGGAAAATAGATGCATGGGTGTCACGAAAGTCGCGACAAGGAAGTTAAGGAGAATGGCTGGAAGGAGTAGCTTTTTCATTTATCTAGCCTCCTTGAAAGTATCTGGGTCTTGGAACGTCAGGTTGTTTTGGACATTGACGATATCAGGATTCTTGGCCCATTCTTCATAAGCGTGGTTGGCCCGGGCGACGATATAGTCCGCGTAATTCATCGCGTCGACTTCCGCGGCATTAAGATTATCTTCATCAAACTCGGAATAAGCTTCGTATGCGCCTTCCCTAAGGCCTTTTTCAACAGGAGAATTGAATTCCGCATGCTCTAATTGATAAGCATGGCGAACCAAATGGGCGATGGTCCTTAAGGTTTCGACGCCATTATCATCAAGGTTCTCCGCGAAGAGATAGATCTTCCCGGTGGATGGATCGAATGTTCCTTTAGGAGCATAGAGCTTATTCGAATTTCTTGGACCGACCCTATAGAACATCGGCATATATTCGGAAGAAGAGGAAATATATTGAATCTGAACTGGATTCTCCAAATTTAGTTCCACGGTCATGTTGTTTGCGTAATCGCGGACAAGGACACTCTTCGAATAGTAGTTGCGGGAACGGTAATTGCTCTTGACCGCATCACCGTATTTGATGTCTCCGGATTTGGACATTTCCGCTCTTGCTTGTTGGATTTCCCTGCTGCTTGGAGTCTCGATTTTCCCTGCGCGGGAGCGCCTGAAGCTCTGACGGGCTTTGGAAAGTCCGCGATAGACAAGTATTCCAGCAACGAGGGCGCTACCAAAACCAATGAGTTTGGCCCCTAACTCACCCACTCCAAGCTTTAAGGCGAGCTTTTCGGTGAGGACATAGACGAGTTTTGAAACCTCCGCGGTAATCGCAAGCTGCGCGGCATGGATAACGACTTCCTTTGTAACCTGTAAGACGGTTTGAGCGACCGAGCGTAATCCTTGTCCAGCCTGGAAACTACTTCCCAAAACGGTGGAAATCGGGGCGAAGAAGGAGAGGGCGATATTGGTGACTATACCAACGGTATGGTAGATCCTTTCACCGGATTCATCACCGAATAGTTCCTTTAAACGGTCTTTCACGGGATTAACGATATGACTATCGTCCCGATAATAGATTTCCTGGATGCCTTCGAATACTTCGGAAGCGGCATATGTCAACGCTGAGGTTCCTATCAAAGATAGGGCCGCTAGTCCGACTGGACCAAGAGTACCCGCGGAAGCGATGACAACGCTAACGCCACCCGCAAGCATTATCATGCCCATCAACGTTTTGATGATGCCGTTAGCTAAATGCTCATCCGAAGACACATAATTTGGATCGGTCGCGATGTTGATGTTGAAGTCCGCGGCCTCCTCGTCATAAGAGACGACAAGGTATTGGTTTTCGGAAACGAGCTGATTACGCAAATAGGAGGCGATTCGTCCTTGGATAGCTTCGCGTTGGAGATACATGCTCTCCGTTTGGAACAATTCCTCCGAGAAGATGACCATGCTATTTAAGGCGATGTGCCATCCGTTTTCCTCTTGTAGCTCAATGGCCTTATCGAGGATTTCAAGAGCTTTGTCATAGGCTTCGGAGGCTTTCTTGCCATAAATCGCGTAAGCGCCTAATCCGTTCTTTTCTTTGAACAATGAGGCTTTGTAGAGATATTCACGGTGATCGTAATCATAGAGATCAAGGTCTTCGTCCGCATAATCTCTTAGGTTATCGGTCGCGTCTTTGACATCGATTTTGAAGGAGAAGGCCGAGCTTTGTTTATAGGAGAAATATTTACCTTGGTAAACGCCGGAGAAACCTTCTAAGAAAGCATTCGATTCGATGATGAAACGATCTCCGCTATCTTCTTGGGGATAGACGTAGATTCCATTTGACGCATTAACGGTATTTAAGGGGTTAAGACCCTCATCTAGAACCTCATCTGCCCCTACGATAAGGAGCTCAATCTCTTTTTCGGCATCAAGTGCCTGCATAAAGCCACAGGAATAGATGGTCGTATGCTCAATGACGCTATATTGGGTCCAACTGGTGAAGGCCAGACCTGGGATAAGGGTATCTTCCTCGTTTTCTTCCCTCGCCGGGATAATCGCATAGGCGGGGAAGACATCAAATCCTAGTCCAGCGATTTCGTTGGAGGCTAGATTGGTAGCTAAAGAAGCATAATATGACCTATCGGTGACCCCATAATAGTCCGCGATAGATGTTCCTGTCGGAAGGTCCGTTAAGGCGTAACGGACGTTCGCGGGAGTAATCTCTTCTTCTTCGCCTTCGCTAGAAGAGGTGGATTCGCTTGTAGAGGAGAATGGATCTTCCTCAGGATATGAATGGTCAGGAATCTCTTCTTCGGGTTCGCTTTCATAGGAAGTTGAGTAGGGCGTGCGTGAATTATCACCCTCTGAGTTATCGGGATATTCGTAAGTTCCTTCTCCTGTATCAACACCCGTGAACGAATAGGTGCTCATGTCAGGTGGAGTGACTTCTTCCGGTTCAGAAGAGGTGACAGGTTCATTTGTTGAAGAAGATGAATCATCAAATAACCAGTCGCAGCCGGTCAAGGTTAAAGCAAACGCGGAGACGATCACCATCAAACGGGAAAACTTTGGATTTCTCATAGGATCACCTCCGCTTTCTTGTAGGAGATTGCATCCCCTTTATCTTCATAGACCTTAAATGTCCCTCCAGTCGTGGGAAAAGAAAGGGTGAAGGAATAATTATGACCTAGACGGTTATGAACCTTAACCGTGACATTTCCTTTTCCTGAAACGATCTTTCCGTGTAATTCATCCATGAGGTATTGATGTTGTTTGCCGTCTTGTTCCACGAAGGTAACGACATCATATGGGTCGTATTTGTCGGTAGCTTCCGCGAAATAGAATTTCTCGGCTTCGATGCCCCCCTGATTACCTTTTGCGACGCCCTTTTTGGCGATACGTCCATCGGGAAGCATGTATTTCAAGAAGAAGCGCGCGTCGATGACGCCATCTTTCAAATAGATGACTTGGTAGGTACGAACGCCGCAATGGTTATATTCATCAACGGTGTAGAAGCCGCTTTCCTCAAGGATATCGTCGACGAGGACGCCGCATGGGACTTCGTATTCGCGTCCTGATTCAGAGGTCATGATCGCCCCGATGGTTTCGTAATCCCTAAGCTGGGTGAACGTAAAGCCATTGATATAAATCGGGTCAGCGACCAAAGAAGCGAACACGTCCTCATTAGAAACGACGTACATATCGTTAGGAAGAGATTCCTCCATAACGTTTTCGATTTCATATTCCCCTTCGGTGATGAATTCGTTTGGATCAAGGAAAGCGTCGGAAATCCGATCTTTCGCATTATTCTTAATCGCGTCAAACAAATCGAATTTGGAATCGTAGATGGTTCCCGCCTCTTTTGGATAACGGTAGGTGCCATCCCCTAGATCTTCCATGTCATAGGATTCAATTTCCATGGCTAGATCAAGGGCTTCGACATAGCCTTCCTCGGTATAAGGGAAGACGAAGATATAGGATCCTGGGCCCTTGCTTTGGAGATTGACCGTATAGACCTTTGGGATGAAGGAAGTAGTGAAAATCCCACTATGGAGGAGATCATAGTTGACGGTTGGGAGATAATCATCGCTATCGACAATTGAGAAATAGGCGGTATAGGAAAGCTTATCGCCAACCGCATCAGGAGAACCGACATCGACCCCGACAATATAATGGCCGTTCTCATAGAAATAACCGGTCATGGCTTCATGGAGATCTTCAAATGTCTGAAGAGTTTCGACGCTGCCATCGGAATTGACCCTGCTGATCGAGCCATATAAGCCAGGTTTGAATTGTCCGCCGTTGATAGTGAATTTCGAGCCGGTTTTATAACATGGGACTCTTGAATCGGGGGCGTAGACCCTTTGGTTCCTATCTTCGATGAGGTTCCCACTGCCATTCTCCCCGAAGAAAACGTTCCTGGATAACTTATCATTGGTCCCGAGGATGTAGATGGTGGTCGTGGAGACTTCCAAGAAGTCGTTGGTGACCCTGAAACGGTATTTCCCGGGCTCCGTGAATTTCTTGATTTGCATGCCATCTACCATAGTCCAGGAAACCGCCTGATAACCCTGGGCGTTATAGGCGTATTCGATTTGGTAAGCGGGGTTATTCGAAACGGAGAAAGAAGAAAGGCAGATAGAGCCATCATTCAAAGTTGAGGCCGCCGCCGCGGCATAGATATCCGCCTTGGTTCCATCAAGCGCGTATGAATTCTGGAAACGCGTTACGTCCGTTTCAATGATGAAATAGGAAGCGATGATCTCCACGAATTCCCTACCGTTATATTTCATCGGGCTGACTATAAGGGCCCTGAACAAATCGTATTGGCCCAAAACCATCGCGGAGATGGAACACGTCTTGTTGGAGACTTCATTTACATCGAACCATTCGTATTTCTCGTCTTCGGTCTTCGCTAAGCCTTGGACAAAGAAATTGGATGTCTTAAGAGTTGTGTTTAGCTCATATTGGACAATGTTGGTTTTTCCATTGTTGATATGCACCGACTCAATCTTTTTGATCGTCGAATTTGTTTGGGTCCATGAGGAATAGGCGCTCGAATTGTCCGTGAAGGAAACGTTAATCTTATTGGCGACGCCGTTATAGAAATATAAAGGCACGTCCCTCTCAATCGTGGCTCCGCTGTTCCCGCCTGGCACAAGTTCGCCGGAAATGGTGACGCTTCCTAATGGAGTCTCTCTAGGAAGTGCAGTTTTGTTTTTAAACGTCCCTTGGCTTAAATGGATGTTCTCGCCGTTGATGACTGGTTCATAAAGTTTGGGCTGCAACGAATAGTTTTGGATTGGCGCGGTCTCTTGGGCGAATTTCAGGGTTGTTCCGCCTTTAGCGAGGTAGACCGTCACATATTGGAGGACCGAATAGAAAGCCCAATGGACCCTGGTGATCCAAAAGGCACTCGCGGTTTTTTCATAACGGTAATACTGATAAGCGGAAACGAACATGAAGTAAGTTCCTTTGAAGATGTCCTCGCTATCCGGGGTATAGGTGCAAACGGCTCCGTCTGGGAGATTATGGTATTCTGCCCCGTTGATTTTGGACCAGTTCCTATCGCCTTTATGACGCCTAAGAATCATCATCATCCCAACGCCGATACTGCTGGATAAGGAGTAGTTATAAAGACTCCTTGTTTGACAATCGGCGACATGATATTGCTGCATGGGTCCGCTGTAATTCGCTTCGGTCACCTTATGGAAAGTGAAATTAAAGGTCGCCGAACCCCCGACTTCCACGGAATTGTAATCAAAAGAATTGGAGGGATTGAAATAACCCCTATCTGTCAACCCGCAATCGCCGACAATGCTTAAACTACCCGCGTCTCTTCCGCCGTTATATCCAGCGCCCGAACGTTCGCTTCCGGCATATGGGGTCCAATAATCGCAAGTTGGCGTATCGCCTTCTGGAGCAACAACGGTCGTTCCACGGCCCTCATCGAAATAATGGACGAATTGCCTCTCGATATTGACGGTGTTCTCGTTTTTCTCAGCCTCTTTGGCGACATAACCATAATCTTTGATTGTTTCGGCCTTCGTCTCTAATGGAGCGGAAACAATAGCTTCGGCAGCCGCGGGGATAACCAAGGAGGCAGCCAAAAACGCAGTTACCAAAGTTCGCCAAAGATTCATAAAACGTTTGGGCATAAAGTCCTCCTCACACAAACCACACAATGGTTATTTTCGGTCGGCTAAAAAATTATATGCGAAAGCGCGAGCGTATGTAAGGGGTGTCAGATTCGATTTCATTTGGCAAAAACCATTATGCGCGTATCATAATACGCGTAACGAAGAGGAAAACTTAAATGGAAGAAAAGCATCGTAACGACAATCTCAAATGGGATGAATACTTCATGGGAATAGCAAAGTTATCCGCTTTGCGTAGCAAAGATCCATCGACTCAAGTAGGAGCCTGCATCGTCGATCAAAACCACAAAGTCGTCTCCATCGGCTATAACGGCATGCCCCGTGGCGTCGATGACGACAAGATACCCTGGGGACACGGGGAAGGGCTCGATTCCAAATACCTCTATGTCTGCCACGCTGAATTCAACGCGATATTGAATACCCGTGATGGCAGCGCCTTAAGCGGCTGCACCATCTACGTGACTTTGTTCCCCTGCAACGAATGTGCGAAAGCCATCGTTCAAACGGGGATCAAACATATCGTTTACGAAGACGACAAATACCATGATCACGTCGAGGAACAAGCCTCTAGGCGCATCCTCGATATGGCAGGCGTCACCTATAGCAAATACGAGGGAAGAGACGTTAAGGTCGAAGTCAAATAAGGGATACATGCATCCGTTAAATGGATAAGGAAGACTCAATTTTTAAGAATGAGCAGCGCGATTAGGGTGGAGAATCTTGAACTCGCCTATCAAAGCGAGAAGCTTGCCCTTAAGGGGATATCCTTTTCCATTGAAAAAGGAACCTACGTCTGCATTCTTGGACATAACGGATCGGGAAAATCGACTTTAGCCAAAATCCTTGTCGGCCTATTAAGCGACTATAAAGGCGAGATATATATCTTCGATGAGTTGGTAAGTCGGAAAAACATCAACTCCCTCCGTTCGAAGATCGGCATCGTCTTCCAAAACCCGGACAACCAATTCGTTGGCTCAACAGTCGCGGACGATATCGCCTTTGGCTTAGAAAACAAAGCGGTTCCCCAAAAGGAGATGCAACCTATCATAGATAGATTCGTCAAATCAGTTGGGATGGAAGATTATCTAGATAGGGAGCCTTCATCCCTTTCGGGAGGTCAGAAGCAGCGCGTTGCTTTGGCAGGTGTCCTTGCTATGTCACCCGAAATCCTCATCCTCGACGAAGCAACCGCGATGCTCGATCCCAAAGGCAAAGCCGAGGTCGACTCCCTTATCTCTAGCATCAGAAAGGAAAAGCCGGAACTGACAATCCTTTCGATCACCCATGATTTGGAAGAGGCCGCCAAAGCGGATGAGGTTTTGGTTCTTAATGATGGGAAGCTGCTCTTGCAAGGAACTCCGAAATCCGTTTTCTCTTACATTGATGAACTAAAAAAGGCGTCTTTGGATGTCCCTTTCATCTATAAACTCATCGCCTGTTTGAAGGAGAAGGGTTTAGAAATACCCGAAGATATCGATACGATCGAGAAATTGGGGGAATATTTATGCCAATAGAATTCTCCCACGTTTCCTTTACCTATAACCCAAAATCGAAAATCGCCAAGAAAGCCCTTGATGATGTCTCCTTTAAAATCGAGGAAGGGGAATTCGTTGCCCTTATCGGCAGGACGGGATGCGGCAAATCCACGCTCGTCCAACATATAAACGCCCTCCTCGAACCGGAGAAAGGCGAAGTCATCGTCGATGAATTCATCTCTTCTAGCGATAAGAAAAGAAGAAGCAAGAAACTCCATCAGGTCCGTAAATCCGTGGGGGTCGTGTTCCAGTTTTCGGAATCTCAACTCTTTGAGGAGACCATTGAAAAAGACGTGGCCTTCGCCCCTAAGAACTTCGGTGACAGCCAAGAGGAAGCCTTTAGGAAAGCCCATGAAGCCTTAGCCAAGGTTGGACTAGGGGAGGAGTTCTATAAACGTTCCCCCTTTGAGCTTTCAGGAGGCGAGAAGCGCCGCGCGGCGATCGCCGGGATTTTGGCTTATGGTCCAAAATATTTGATTCTCGATGAACCAACCGCGGGGCTTGACCCAAGCGGGGCCAAAGCCATGATGGATCTATTCCGTTCCATTAACGAATCGGGGACCACCATCCTTTTCGTTACCCATGACATGAATTTGGTCCTTGGTTATGCGAATAGGGCCATTGTCATGGATAAAGGAAAGGTCGTCCGCGATTCCTCTCCTTTTGATTTATTTAAGGAAAACCTCGGGGATTTCTCTTTGGAGACGCCTCCGATATTCGCTTTGGCCAAGACCCTTAACGAGAAGGGAATGAAGATAGATAAGGAATCGTTAAAAGACGTTTCGCTATTCGCGGATAACATCCTCAAAAACAAGGGAGGAGCCAAATGAAGGACTTCGCCCTAGGAAGATATATCCCGGTTGAAAGCCCCCTTCACCGCCTTGATCCGAGGGTGAAGATCTTCGCCACCCTGGCTTTGGTCGTTTGTCTTTTCCTCCCCTTTGAAAGAACAATCCTCCACGAAGGAAAGGACGTGACCGTCACCGCTTGGACCATCAGCGCAATTATGCTTGGCCTTCTTCTTGTTTTAGCCCTTGTTTTCTTTGCAATAGCTAGGATCAACCCCTTGAAGTTATGGAGTTCGATGAAATCGTTATGGTTCACCATTTTGATTTTGATGATTCTCTATATCCTGCTGCCTAATTTCACCGTGCCTACCCTTGGGATAGCCTTTAGGGTCGAACAGATGAATTGGACCGTCTATTGGGATTCGTTTGCTTCTGCTGGAAGAGTCATTGGCAGATTAACGATCGTCATGATGTTCACTTTCTTGCTTACCGCGACCACGAAGCCTCTTGATTTGACCTATGCCTTACAATGGTATTTGACCCCCTTGAAGATAATTTACGCCCCGATCGCGGAGATATTCGCGATGACGATATCGATTGCTTTGCGCTTTATCCCTACCCTTTTGGAAGACGTTGATCGCATCTCCAAAGCCCAGGCTTCGAGAGGGGCTAGTTATTCTAGCGGGGGGATAAGAAGGAAAATCGTTGGCTTGACCTCTTTGATAATCCCTCTCTTCGTCTCCGCCTTCACTAGAAGCGAGGAACTAGCCTATGCGATGATCTGCAGGGGCTATGACCCCAAAGGAAAGAGGACCCGTTACCATAAATACCGTTTCCATTTTGGCGATTTGCTCTTCTTCCTCTTCGCTTCCGCTGTCTTGGCTTTATTCATTGTCTTAATCGTTACCCACTTCGATTTTATCGAATCTTGGTTTAAGGTATCCTTGCCATGAAGATCGCGGGAATTCTTAGCTATGTCGGTTCGGCCTATATGGGGTTCCAAAGGCAAAAGAACCATCCCTCCATCCAAAGCAAATTGGAGGAGGTCCTTTCAATCGTCGTTGGTAAGGAAGTCACCATCAAAGCCGCGGGTCGTACCGATGCTGGGGTAAACGCGAAGGGACAGGTCTTCGCCTTCGAAATCGATAGGAAGCCAAACCTAAAATCCTTCAAGCACGCTCTTAACCGCCTTCTTCCCAAGGATATCGCGGTCAAAAGGCTTATAGAGGTTCCAGAGGGCTTTGATCCACGTCATTCATCCATCAAAAAGGAATATTCGTATCACTTCTATTATGGGGAGAAAGACCCATTTAAGAAGGAAACGTATGGTTATTTTGCTATGCCGGGGTTCAAGGTCGAACCTTTCTTTGAAGCCCTTCAAGTATTCCTGGGGGAACATGATTTCTTTTGCTTTACGAGCAAGAAAGACGATAAGGATGGCTTCATCCGTAATATCGAGAAGATCGATTGCAAAGTGAATGAAGAAAAAAAAGAAGGATGCATTACATTGATTTCCAATGGTTTCATGACCTATCAGATCCGTTATATGGTCGGTTCGGCCTATATGGTGAGCTATGGAAAAAACACCATCGAGGATATCAAGGCCTCCTTGCTTGACCGCAACAAGAAAGCGACTTCCTATAAGGCCCCCGCGGAAGGGCTCACTTTAGAGAGGGTATATTACGATGAAAGATTTGGATTATAACCTCCATTCCCATACCTTCCGTTGTGGACATGCGGAAGGAGAAGACGAAGAATACGTCCTCGCGGCGATTAAACAAGGCTTCACCCATATGGGTTTTTCAGACCATGTCTTTCTTCCTGGGATATTCGCCCCAAGGATGAGGGGCGATATCTCCATGCTCGATGATTATGTGAATTCGGTCAAAAGGCTCAGGGAGAAATACAAAGGGAAAATCGATATCCACCTTGGTTTTGAGGCGGAATATATGAAGGAATTCGCCCATTATTACAAACACCTTTTGGATGATGGAATCATCGATTATCTCATCATGGGACAGCATTGTTATTACAAAGACGGGAAGACTTATTGGTATACCTCTGGAACCTCGACCGAAGAAGCGGTTAAACACTACACGGATGACCTAATCGAAGGAATGCGTTCGGGTCTTTTCCTTTATGTTGCCCATCCCGATTTCTTCATGCTCTATAGCAATTCCTTTGAACCCTACCACGAAGAAGCCTCAAGAAGGATCGCTAAAGCGGCGAAGGAGCTTGATATCCCTCTTGAGATAAATGTCTCCAAGGCTAGGCGTTATCCTAAAGGGGAATTCAATCCCAAGGAGTTGCTTATTTATCCTTATCCTCCATTTTGGGAGATCGTTGGGCAAGAAGGGTGCAAGGTCGTCTTTGGGGTCGATGCCCATTCTCCATCCCATTATCAAACCGCGGATTACGATACCTTCCTTAAACTGGTGAAGGATTATGACCTCAACCTTATTAGGCATTGCCCGTTAGATTAAGAACATGACCATCGAAGAAAAGGTATTCGCTTCATATCAGGTTATCTTGGATAAACTCCTCGAATATGGGTTTTCCTTAAGGGATAATGCCTATTTTTATTCGACGAGCTTCCATAATGATGAATTCCTCGCGGAGATTTCGGTCAATCTAAATGGCTTCCTCAAAGGAAGGGTTATCGAAAAAGCCTTCAATGAGGAATACGCCCCGTTACGTAACGAAGCCTATTACGGAGGGTTCGTTGGGGAAATCAGGGAAGAATATAAGGCTATTCTTCTTTCCATCAGGGAAGCTTGCTTCATACACGAGACCTTTGTTTCTAATCAGGCTAATCGGATAGCCATCTTGATAAAGGAAAAATATGATGAAGCCCCAGACTTCCCATTCTCTTCCCCAAAGATTGAGCATTACGGCGTGTTCCGTCTAAAGGACAACGCGAAATGGTATGGTCTAATCATGAATGTCGATTCCCTCGTTTTCGGAAAAGAGGAGGGGCATGTAGACATTATCAACCTCAAAGTTGATGAAAAAGAAAGGGAAGCGATATTGAAGACCAAGGGTATTTTCCCTTCTTATCACATGTCCAAAACCAAATGGATTAGCGTCCTTCTTAACGAGACTTTGGACGATGAATTTATTTTGTCCTTAATCGATAAATCAAGGACGTTGGTCTCTAACTCCCAAAAAAGAAAAACCAAGTAACTCTTGTTAGGCTACTTGGTTATGGTTCTATTGATTTCCGCAGTTGCCCCTAACGACCGTCCCATCGGGGATGCTTTCCTTTATTTCGACGTTGCTGCCGACCGTGACGTTGTTCCCGATGATGGTATCGCCACCGAAGATGCTCGCGCCAGAATAGATGACGACGTTATTCAAAAGGGTCGGATGGCGTTTCTTCCCAATTAGCTTTCTGCCGTTTTTCAAGGAGATGGCCCCTAGGGTAACGCCTTGGTATAGCTTGCAGTTATTCCCGATGACCGCGGTTTCGCCGATGACGATGCCGGTGCCATGGTCTATGAAGAAGGAATCGCCGATGGTCGCCCCTGGATGGATGTCGATCCCGGTGCGGGAATGGGCGTATTCGCTAATTAGCCTCGCGGTCTTCTTGTCGCCTTTTAGATAGAATTCATGGGCGACCCTATAACAGAAGATCGCGGTGAAACCAGGATAGGCGACTACGATTTCTTCCTTGTCGTTAGCCGCGGGGTCACCATCATAAAAGGCCTGCACGTCCTTCATGAGTTTCTCTCTAATCGCAGGGAGGTCTTTATAGAAAGTATCGATTCTATCTTTATGGGCATCGAAGCTTTCGCCATAGGCGTCCTTGATCTTCGTATAGGAGGAAGAGAGGTGGAAAAGGAGGTTCTCCTGCGAGAAGTCATCGCAGAAATGGGCATTGAAAAGAGCGAGTCGAAGTTCCTTCAAAAAGGCGATAAGGGCGTCTCTGCACACCCTTTCCCTGTTTCCTTTTTCTCCCTTGCTCTCGATCTCAAACAAGGTTTTCGATAGCTCTTCGATCATGATGCCTCTCCTTTTCTAACGGCAATATTATGGGATATCAAATTGCTTTTTAGGTAGAGTTTTGTTTTCAATCGACTTGCAAATTATTTCCCAAACCATATTGATAAAAGACGGAAGAGGTTCACTATTTCAATATAAACCGACGAGAAGGAAGTTAGTCCCGTAACGGTTTAACGAGAGCCGCGTAGCTGAGAAGCGGTGAGCACCGGACGGTAAAGTTAGTCTAGACGTTAAAGGGGAGGAAAAGAAAAACCTCACCAAGGAAGGTCTCACAAAATTATATGAAGCCAGTTGATTAATGATGTAATGCCCCATTATTTAGATTTAAGGGATTTGAAAAGGCGCAGCCTGGAGGGCCGCGCCCATTTTCAATTTTGGCTTATAAACCTTTGATGAAGGTGTTGACCGCGTTCGCGTCATACCAGTTCCCTTCGTTGAAGGGGAATGGATGATCGAGAGGAATGCCCGCGTCGTTATGAACGTATTTGTCGCCATCTTTGTAGCACATGTCGTAATGGTTGGACAAATTGAAGAAGGTGCCTAATCCATCGAAATAGACGCCGACTGGAGAAGTGCCTCCTCCGCTGGTCTCGCCGATGATCTTAACGCCGGCTTCCTTGGCGATTCCTGGGAGGCAGTTGCCGCAGGAGAAGGAGAAGGCGCTCGTGAGGCAATAGAAGTTGAATTTGCCTTTGAAGGTATCGCCTTCATCGCCGAATTTGCCATCGCCATTGAGGTCGACCTTGTAATGGTATTCGCGCATAACCCCGTTATTGATGTCTTTTAAGACATAGGAGGGGTCATCGGAGAAGAAAGCCGAAAGATACGGAAGGGTTGCAATCTCGCCTCCGCCATTCGTGGTCAAGTCGATGACGACGTTTTTGACGACTTTGCTGTTCTTGTTCATGATCTCAAAAATCTTGAAGGCCTGGCTAAAGCCGTCTGGGCTGGAGTTGATGAGTTTGGCTCTGGTTTGGATGTTATACTCGGATTCCTCGATTGAATAATCCGCGGGGAATAACTCACCCATGTTCCTGATGTCGGGTCCGCTGTTTTGGAAAGCGTTGAAGGAGATAATCGCGGTTTCCTTATCGGAAGAGAACTTGATGCCCTGATAATAGTTTGGTTCATTGGGGTTGAATCCTTGAGGATCCTCCTGTTTGGTCCTATCCATCCTCGCCTTCATGTATTTTTTCGAGGCTTCGTTGAGTTTCTTTAGACGTTCTCCGCTCATCGAGGCCTTGGTATAATCGCCGATCTTATCAAGGTCATCGAAGCTAGAACATGGGGTCATGTTGTTGAATCTCGTGTGTCCATCATCGATATAGCCGATGAGTTTGGCGAAGGCTTCGGTATAGGTGCCGGGCTGATTGGACTTTAATCCATCATCCACACCAGCGGTTTTGAAGAAGGAGACCGCGTCGGTATAGTTCTTAATGCCCTTAAGGCCATAAATCGTATCAAAAATGAAACGGAGGACGTCGTAGTTATAGGCACTAAGTTCCGTGGAGATCTTCCCAGATAGGAAGCGGGTCTCATCGAGATGGATCAACAAGGTACCTAATGGGCCTTGGTTATCGGCTACATCGATAAGGATGTTCTCACCAGACTTCTTCCAGCTGTATCTATATTCCGATTCGGGGTCGGAGACGGCTTGGCTAGGATTGAGTTCGTTGCCTTTGCATAACGAAGAATAACCTGATCCGCCTTCCATCAAAACGAGGTAACGGGTGTAGTCTTCAAGGACGGTTGTGGAACCTTCCGCTAGTTTTTTCGTCTTGCTTTCGAAGCGATAGGCTTCGCTGGTTCCCTTGTTTTTGCTTGGTTCATAGATGCCAGAGGGGCCTTGGAAAACACCTTTGGAGGAATAGACCCAAGAAGCAAGGAAGCTGCTTTCTGATAGATTGGTATAGAAATCAACCCCATTGAAAGCGAGGTCTAAACTGATATCGCGGAAAAGAACCTTGGTGAAGGCTTCAAGAGGAACGTAGTAAACGTCATCCTGATCAACGATATCGAAATTGTATTTTCCAAAATCGAAGACGTCATATTCAGGGGCTTCGCTTCCATCTTCCTTATAGACTTTGGTCTTTTCGCTTTCCTTGATGGATTTGCCGCGGTAAGAACCATAATCTCCCGAGATGCCGTTATTCTCGATAAGAATCGGGGTCCCAAAGGACTGCCCGCTTTTAAGCTTGATGACATCTTTTTCAGCGTCAAAGATGAATTCGCCTTTTCGTGATGACATTAGGAAGCGCGTCGCCGAGGGCTTTGCCTAATTCGGCAAGGGAAACATATGGCACGTCCCCCTTATTTTTATGGTGATAGGTCGGAAGCTTTCCGATTTGGATATTTTCCTCGGTTGGCGGAAGGGTTTGGGCTGGGTTATTGGGATCTGGCTTTGGTGTGCCAATCAAACGGCTCTTCTCGTTGAAGACTTGGATGGTCTTTCCGCTTGGGACGGTAGAAGTGGTGCTAGATCCACTCGTGCTTTCGCCAGTTTTGCTTCCTTCTCCTCCATTTCCGCCTCCGCAGGAAGCGAGGCAGACGAGAGAAAGAGACAAGACGAGCAATGTTTTCTTTCTGCTTTTCATGGTCGATTTTTCTCCTATGTTTCTTTGTATGATACACGCATGAGCGCACAAAAGTGTCACAACTATAGGTAAAACGAAAATAATTAAGTTTAAGAAAAGCCCGACGAGCGGGCTTTGTTCATTCTAAAGAATGATTATCCCCAAATGTTAAGCCTACTATTTGGGGCCACATACATTATGTCGCCTTCCTTCACATTGAAGGTCTCATAGAATTTTTCGAATTGGTTGACGACCCCGTTCACGCGGAAAACGCCTAACGGATGGGAATCCTGCTGTCCGCCTTCCCCGCCATAGATGAGGTTTTCAAGGACCGCCTCAGGCATGATTGAACCATGCATATTCGCATAGGAGGAGAAGAACTTATCGTAATTGAAGCCGTTGATTTTCCCTCCTAATCTCAAGCAGACGGAAACTCCGCCCATATCGGCG
>ONFU01000023.1 GCA_900317165.1 uncultured Erysipelotrichaceae bacterium | reverse complement strand
GAGGCGTGTATCGATTTTCGAAAATCCACTTTGAAACAAAGTGATGTTTATGCATAAAGGTGGTAAACTACCTTACCGAAAGGCGGAAGGAAAATGCCCAATATTCTCAAATGGATGTTAGACAACTGGACGATGCTCCTCGTCATCGTTCTTTTCCTTGGCGTCATCATCTATCTCATCATCTCCTTTGCGATCGCGGAAAAGAAAACCAAATCCTTCAAAGAGGAACTCAACGAGCAAAACAATTCCGTCAGGGTCTACATCATCGATATGCCTAATAACTCGGTCCGCTTTTTCAACGCGATCGATTTGGGAAACGTCAGGACCATCGACCTCTCCTCCTTCTATAGGCAATTCCCGATTACCGAGCAAAGGAAAGTCATTGACTGGATCAAGGCGGTCCTCGACCCAGAAGCCAAAGCCCCGAACCATTTGGAGGCCGACGTCACCATCACCAAAACGCGCAAACAGTATTTCTCCCTTCTCCAAGTCGATCATGTCGATTACGAAAGAGGCGTCCTCCACGTCCAATCCTTCCTTTTGAAGTACCTAAGCCTCAATAAGCAGGGCAAAGGGTCAAAGACCCGTCAGCTTTCCACGATTTCCGATTATAACGACGCAGTCAACGCGAGTAAGGGCAAACGCAAAGGCCTCACCGCTTGCTATACCTTCCGTTATAAGAAAGCCAGTGACCGCGATAGGCCGATTGACCGCATCATCATCGACCATTTGAAGAACGCCCTCTCTCCTCTTCTTGAGGGAAAGCGCATCATTCTTAGCCCCTCCGATAACGAAATCGTCATCTGCGATACGGCCGTCTATGAAAGGCAAAAGGCCTCCTATATGCTCCGTCAGGGCATTTCCTTGATTTCCACCTATCTTTCCGTCAACGGCTACCTATCGAAAATCGATGTCCGCGTCGGGGCGGTTTGGCATCGCGATTCCAGTGAGAATCCTGAGGAGATCCTCGAGAAAGCAAGGAACACCGCGAAATACGCTTTCGATACCAAGGAGGTCGTCTTCTTCTACGAAAAGGGAAGGGACACCATGCCTGTCCTCGCCGATTCCTCCTATCGTTCCGAGATCGAACGCATCATCAATGACAAGAAGCTCTCCTTCTATTTTCGGCCGATCTATTCGGTCAAGGATGAAAAGGTCGTTGGTTATTTCACCAAAGCCGAACCCTTCGATACCTATTTCGAAACGATGGATGACATCAAGAACTACGCCTCCCGTTCAGGTGATGCCGAAGCCCTTTTCTCCACCATTTTCCGTCGCACGCTCCCCTTATTCTTATCCGAAAGGGAACGCCCAGACCAATTGCTATTCTTCCCCGCGAGGATGGATGATATCTCCTTCATGCTTCGGGTCGTCGCTAGAAGCCCCAAAGCCAAGGACGCCCATTTGGTCTTCCTCTTCTCAGAAAGCGACTTAAGGGCCCATATTGACTTCAATAATCCGGAGGCCTTCCTAGAAGACCTTACCCTCATCAAGGCCAAAGGTTATGCCGTCGCCCTTTATATAGACGCTAACGAACTAGGGCTTCCGACCGTCGTCTATCCCGGATTCGACCATTTCGCCTGCAGCTTCTCCTTGCCGGCATCCTCAATGGAAATGGATACGCGCGTCCGTATGCAACTCCACGCCTTGCCTGAAAGGCTCCTCAAATACGAGAAGCCAATAATCGCCGCGGATGTCGAAAACTGGAACGCGATCGATATCATCGTCCATTCCAAACTCACCCTCTTCTCCGCGGACGTCATCGGCAAATACACGGAGATGATTGAACCGATTGGTCCCAAGACTTTGAAAAAACTCAAAGACATCTCGCGCTAAAGCGCGTATATTACGTCTATTGGAAAGACAAGAAAGGATTTGTTATGGCAAATAAAAACGAATCAATCACTTCTCGTGACGTCGATTTCGCCCAATGGTATACCGACGTCGTCAAGAAAGCCGAGATGATGGATTACACCTCCGTCAAAGGCTTCATCGACTACCTCCCATATTCCTATGCCATGTGGGAGAGGATCCAAGAATACCTCAACGTTAGATTCAAAGGCATCGGTAGCAGCAATGTCTACCTCCCAACCTTCATCCCCTCCTCCTTATTTAATAAGGAAAAGGAACATATCGATGGGTTTGCCCCAGAGACCTTGGTCGCGACCATCGGAGGAGGCGAAAAACTAAGTGACCCCCTCATCATGCGTCCAACCTCGGAAGTTCTTTTCTGCGATTTGTATAAGAGGCTCGTCACCTCATATCGCGACTTACCGAAGATCTACAATCAGTGGTGCTCGGTCGTCAGATGGGAAAAGACCACCCGTCCGTTCCTCCGCGGCTCCGAATTCCTTTGGCAGGAAGGCCATTGCCTTTTCGAAACCGAGGAAGAAGCCCAGAAGAACGCCTTGGACGTCCTTGATATCTATACCGATTTAGGACGCGAACTCCTCGCGATCCCCTTCGTTACCGGGGTTAAGACCGAGAAAGAGAAATTCGCGGGAGCCGTCAACACCTATACGGTTGAGGCCCTCATGCACGATGGCAAAGCCCTCCAAAGCGGAACCACCCATTATTTTGGACAAGGGTTCGCGGAAGCCTTCGGCATCCGTTATCTCGGTAGGAAAAACACCCTTGAGGTTCCTCATCAAACCTCTTGGGGCGTTTCCACCAGACTTCTAGGCGCGGTCATCATGGTTCATGGCGACGACAATGGACTCGTCTTACCTCCTTACATCGCCCCAAATCAGGTCGTCATCGTCCCGATTAGGCAGGAAAACCCCGCGGTTAAGGAAGCCTGCGCGAAACTATTCAAGGAACTTGAAGAAGAAGGAATCCGCGTCAAACTCGATGATTCCGATAAGACCCCAGGCTGGAAATTCGCGGAATACGAGATGAAGGGCGTGCCTCTACGCGTCGAGATCGGTCCCCGTGACTTGGAAAGGGGCGAATGCGTCCTTTGCAAGAGGGTCAACGAAAGCAAGACCACCATCGCCCTTGATGGCTTAGCCAAAAAGGTTCCGGGAATCCTTCATGAAATCCATGAGGAAATGTATGCGAGAGCCAAAGCCCATCTCGAGGCTAACGTCACCGAGGTCCATAGCATGGAAGAGCTTAAGGCGGTCCTTGATAAGGGCGGATACGCGAAGGCTATGTGGTGTGGCAAACGCGAATGCGAGGATAAGATAAAAGAGGAGAGCTTAGGCGGAACCGCGAGATGCCTCCCCTTCGACCAAACCCCTCACGGCCATAAATGCGTCTGCTGCGGAGAAGATGCTGACAAAGTCGTCTATTTCGCGAAGGCCTATTAATCCATCATTGCAAAGGTGTCCGAATCGTTCGGGCACCTTTTATTTGACCCATGCATCAATTATCGTCATGGCGTCAAATAATTGTTTTCTTGATTCCCCAAGTGTAGTAAGATTCTATCCGCACGGAGGCATACCCAAGAGGCCGAAGGGGACGGTTTGCTAAACCGTTAGTAGTCGTAAGGCTAGCGAGAGTTCGAATCTCTCTGCCTCCGCCATCTGAAAATAACAGTGACGATACGAGTCGCTGTTTTTTGTTATAATGTTTTTTAACAAGGAACAGCAAATGAAATCTAAAGTTTTTCTATTATTATCTTCCACGATGTGCTTAACACTTTGCTCTTGCAATTCTTTGAGTGAAAGTAAAAACAACAGTGGTTCTTTAACTTTATCTAGTAGTGTTGTTCCATCTTTTTCAGTAGCGCAAGAAGATTTCTATTTTGTTTTGACTTGGGGTGTTCAAAAAGATTCCTCATATGATTCTAGAACTGGAACACTTATCAAAACGAAATATGTCAGAGAAAGACAACCAGAAGAATATATAGCAACTTACCAATATCCAAATATCAACGAAATATATGAGATGGCTAAATCGATAAATGTTTATTCATACGCAGATGATTATTATCCATATGAGGGTAGTCTAATAATGACTTCTCCATCAGTGGATTATGTTTTTGAAATCAATGATAAAACCATTACATCAAATGATTGCCCGATTTTAAATGAAATACCAGATGATGTCACCGAAAGAGGCAAAAAATATATAGCCCTCCTTTTAACTATTAGAAACACCCTAATGAATTCAGACGAATGGAAAGCAATGCCAGATCCTGAAATATTATACGCTTAGGCGTTCTCATTGTTTTTAGGTGTTCTCCTTTTTTATCAAAATGGTGCTTTCGACCCAGAAAAGAAAACCGAGGATTGATGCAAAGGCATCAGTCCTTTTTTGTAATTGGTGAAACGGGATTAGTTTAAGGTCCATTTAAGCCGAAAAGGATTAAAATAGACTCATGAAAATCCTCCTTGTCGAAGATAACGAGCAGCTAAACAAAGCTTTATCCACCGTCTTGAAAAGAAACTCCTTCATGGTTGATTCCGCTTTTGATGGGGAAGAGGCTTTGTTGTTGCTTAAGGATTACCAATATGATGTCGTTATCCTCGATATCATGATTCCGCGTATCAACGGCTTGGAGGTTTTGAAAAAGGCGAGGGCTAACAATATCCAGACACCCATCCTCATCTTAAGCGCGAAATCCTCAATCGATGATAAGGTCTATGGGCTGGATTTAGGCGCGGACGATTATTTGACGAAGCCCTTTAACGTCGAGGAGCTCCTCGCTAGAATCAAGGCTTTGATTAGGCGTAAACCCGTATATGAAGAGAAAAAAGAATTAACATACGGGGATCTTCGTCTTGATAATGAAGGCTCAACCCTCTCTTGCGGCGATAAGAAGGTTTCCTTGATGAATAAGGAACTTCAGATCATGGCCCTCCTTCTTGAAAATGGGGAGAAGATCGTGTCCTTGGAAAAAATCAGCAACGCCGCTTGGAACGTCGATGATTATTCGACCTCCGAAAACGTTTGGGTCTTCATTTCCTATTTAAGGAAGAAACTCGATTCCATCGGTTCGAAGACCAAGATAAAATCAATCCGTTACCAAGGCTATTGCCTGGAGAGTCCAAATGATTAAGAAGCTTCGTTTCAAATTCATCCTCGTCTCAATGTTATCGATCCTCGTGGTCCTTCTTTTGACGATCGGCTCCATCAATATCTATAACTACGCGAATATCCGAAACGAAATATCCACTTCTTTAAACGACGTCTTACGTCGCGGATTTGAAACGGGGCACGGTCCCATGGACCCCGGAAATCCCGGAGATAGGGGACCGGAGATGGGGCGCATCCATTATTTCCTTATATCCTTCGCTTCCGATGGGAGCGTTGAGAAAAGCGACTTCAGCCATATTTTCTCCTTAACCGACGAAGAAGGGACGGAAATGGGGAATAACGCCTATAAAATCACTGCCACCGAAGGGAATTTCGCAGACTATTACTATAAGAAGTCGCCAAATGGCGAGAGCACCTATGTCGCCTTTATCGACGCGAAGGAAAAACTGGATTCCTTCAAGGGCTTTTTGATTCCTTCCATCGTCGTCTCCTCAATTGCCTATGCGGTCTTGTTCGTCCTTATCTTCATTTCCTCCAAAATCGTCTTTAGGGTCAGCGAGGAATCATATCGTAAACAAAAATCATTCATCACGAATGCCTCCCATGAACTGAAGACCCCTCTTACCATCATCTCGACCGATTTGGAAATCGTGGAGATGGATCACGGGAAAAGCGAATGGACCTCCTCTATTCGCGACCAAGTCGATAGATTGACGAAGATGACCAACCAACTCGTAATCCTCGCTAGGCTAGACGAAGGGGATATGTCCAAATACCCAATGGGCGAATTCGATATCTCCAAAACCGTTCAGGAATGCGCGGAATCCTTTATCCCTTCTTTCAAGAAAGCGGGTTTGGAATTATCTCTTTCCATCGATGAAGGCCTTATGCTTAACGGGAACAAATACCTCCTTGAGGAACTCACCCTTATATTTATGGATAACGCGCTTAAATATACCGCGGAAAAAGGAAAGGCCGAAGTGACATTAAGCAAAGATAGGCACGGCCATCTGAACCTTGCCTTCGTTAACGATATCGAGGAAAACGCGGAAATAGATAAGGATCTGCTTTTCGAGAGGTTCTACCGTTCCCAAAACACCAAAAAGGAAGGTAGCGGAATCGGTCTAAGCATCGCTAGGGAGATAATCAATATCCATAAGGGCAGCGTGAACGTATCCCTTGAAGATAAAAAAATTATATTCCTTATCTTGTTTTAGTTTCATTTTAGTTTCGACTTCTAAGATAAAGGCATAGAAAGGCGGTACGAAAAATGAAAAAACGCAATCTACTACTCACTCTCGCTTCCTCCTTGCTCCTTCTTGGATGCTCGAATGCAGGAACCACTTCTTCAACTTTGAACCCCACTTCCTCTTCTAACGAGGATGAAGTAACCATCAATAGCGACAAGAACTATGATAGTGACCAAACCAGCGCGATCGTCACCGACGAAGGCACAAGCAACGATTTCGATAGCAGCGAAATACAGGAAGAAACGGTCGAAACCCCCAGCGAATACGATACGTTCGAGAATAACGAGATCGCCGGTGAAGGAAAATATTATCTAAAGGGCGAATACCCTTCGATCAGTATCACCGCGGCCAAGAATAGCGAAGTCTACGTTTTCCTTGACGGAGTCAGCATCAATTCAAGCGAAGGCATCGCCTTCGGTAGCTCAAAGGCCATCACCTTGCACCTCGTCCTTCTTAACGGATCGAAGAACACCATCGTCAACGATTACGTCGATACCAATGCCTTCCATGTCAAAGGCAACGTCTATATCAGTGGCGAAGGCACCCTCGACATCACCTCCAAACAGAAAAACGGTTTGAAGGTCTCCAAAGATCTCTTCGTCTACGAGGGGGTAACCCTTAACGTCAAAGGCTATAACCACGCGATTGCCGCAAGAAGCGTCACCGCGGACGGGGCAAATATCAATGTTATCTCCGAAACCAAAGACGGACTTCAACTTGAATGCGATGAAGATGTCACCGAATACACCGCCGAACAAGGATATGCCTATCTTAACGACGTCAATTTCACCGCGGATACCTATGGCGATGGAATCCAGGCCGAAACGTATGTCTATATTGCTGGCGGAACCTATGATATCAAGACTCATGGCGAATTCGTTGCCTATTCCTCTAGCGCCCTTACGGAATATGGCTTGACTACCGACGACTTCAAATACGTCAAATCGGGGAACACCTACAAAAGGGTGGCCAAAGACGAGATCAGAAGCCTTAGCTCTTCCTATTACGCCTTGAAGAATTCCGTCAAAGGCGTTAAGGCCGGAGCGATCGAATACGATAGCGATGGCGACGGAGAGGACGATAGCGAGGTCACCACCGGGGATTATCGGATCTATGTGGCTCACCTAGCCAATATCACGATCGATTCCACTGATGACTGCTTCCATTGCAATTACGGGCAAGTCGATATCGATAGCGCGAACCTTAACCTCACCACATTCGATGATGGCATCCACGCGGATTATGATCTAAATGTGAATAACGCCTCCATCCAAATCAATAATTCCTATGAAGGTCTTGAAGGGACTAACGTCACCGTCAAAGGCGAAAACACCAATATCGTTTCCGTTTCGCAAGATGACGGCATCAACGCCGCTAGCAATTACGTAAGCAATACCTCCATCAAAATCGAGGATGGTTACCTCAGGGTCTACGCTTCAGGCGATGGGCTTGACGCCAATACCGCTCTCTATCTTAACGGTGGTATGGTCATCGTCGAAGGCCCAGGATCTGGAAACGGCTCCCTCGATGCCGACCAAATCTATTTCAATGGCGGGGTTGTCCTCTCTTGTTCCACCAGCGGAATGACCGAAAGGATGAGTGCCAAGCAATATACCTTCCTTTATCAAGGAAGCACGATTGCTGCCGGCACCAAAGTCAGCGTTATAGATTCCGATAATAACGCCCTCTTCTCCTATACCTTAAAGCAATCCTGCAATCAGATCATATTCTCCCATCCAGATATGAAAGCGGGAGCGACCTATAGGATCCTCTCCGGTTCGACTAGTCTAGCTTCCATCACCATGACCTCAACCTTCGTAACCGTTGGAAACGCTGGCGGCGGCGGAGGCGGACGTCCAGGAGGACCACGCTAACAAAAAAGGCACTCACGGGTGCCTTTTTTAGTAGTCTTCGGATTCCTCTTCCTCGCGACGGGCCTTTTCTTTTTCTCTTTCTTCGATGGTCGCGACATAGGCGCCTTTGACTTCGCAAGAAGCCAAGGAGAGAACCGTGTCCTTGCCTAACCTTCTCGAGAATAGCTCAGCTAGGTAAGGCGATTCGCTCTCCGCATTGATCAAACAGAAATTGCCCCATCTGACATCCAATTGGGTCTCGTATTCCTCGATGACCGAATAGACAAATTCAACCAAGCTTAAATAGAGACAACGCAGATAATCGGCGTTGGTCTTGGGCTTTGGAAGTCCATTCGCTTCGAAATAATCGTTGATCGCGGTCTTGATATTGTCCGCTTTGGAAAGGGTGCCGCTTGCATAATTGATGGTATTGGAATAACGGGAGGCTCTGACTTCTTCTTCCAAATCGGCCGCCTTCAGTTTTGATTGATTGAGGAAATGGTTGATGAGGTTTCCTACGCGAAGCCTCTTCTCCAATGTCGGAAGTCCTTTCGCATAGCCCGTGCGGAAGCCGTCTAGTCTCATTTCAAACGCGGTATAGGGAGCTTTGACTTGGGCTCCTACACAGGGGGAATCGCCCATACGGACAAAGACCGTATCATCTAAGGTCGGGATCATGAAGTTCGCGGTGTAGTTACGCGATCCGCCTAAACGGACAGTCATTTTCTTTCCAAGAAGTTCGGTATAGGTATCGTTTGTTTCCTCGACGGCCGTGAAGGATTCGGAAAGGGTTGGTAGGAAACGCATGGGGATACCCGCGCCATGGACGAGGGCGTTCGAATAACGGTTGTTATGGATATCGATAAAGCCGTTGGTCCTCGCTAAAGAGGTATCATGAACCTTCTTTCCCGTCAGTTTGAAGAAAAGATATTCAATCGGGAAAAGGAAATCGGTAGCCTCTTTGAGCTTGCCTTTCTTTAAGGCGGCGACTAAACGATAAAAGCTACCCGCTTTCCCTTCTTCCGAACCGGAGAAGTC
The DNA here is from genome assembly GCA_900317165.1 of uncultured Erysipelotrichaceae bacterium. Taxonomy (GTDB): domain Bacteria; phylum Bacillota_I; class Bacilli_A; order RFN20; family CAG-826; genus Alloenteromonas. The sequence goes on along the minus strand of ONFU01000023.1, from coordinate 8,157 downwards.
ATAACGAAGGGGATAGGAGATCTGCAAATCTATTTCCTTGATGAGGGATGGGGTCAATCTGCCATCGGTTAAATAGAAGGGTTCGATGATGAAATCATCCTGCATCAAGCAATAATTCCTTCCTAAGCCGATTAGGACGATTTCATCCGCGTTGGGGGCGTCGCGAACCGCTAGGGCAAGTCCAGCTTTGAAGTTAGTGGAGAATTCGGCGATATCGAGAGCTTCGCTTCTGCCTTCCTTCCTATAATTGACGGCAAAGGAATGACAACGGGTAAAGGAAAGCTTATCGTTCTTCATCCCCATCAAATAGAAGGAAAGGGAATGGAGACGCATATCTATGAGGATCATGTCATGGAATTCGGCCATTCAATCTATCTCCTTTATCGGATTGGCATAAGGAAGAAGCGACCATAGACCTGATGGAGATCCATGACCTTGATGAAGGCCCTTGGATCGGATTCGCGGATAATCTGGACGGTCTTCTTCACCTCATAGAAGGATATAACGATTTGGACGATATAATGTTCTTTGCCCGAGAACGCGCCTTCGCCTTTGATGATGGTGGCGGCGTGAGGGATGTTGGCAATGAGGATCTTGCCAAGCTCCGGATTATCGGTGACAACCTCGATTTGGCATTTCTTGTTACGTCTATTGATGAGGTCGACGATTGCCCCGGTCACCAACATGTAGACAACGGAATAAAGGGCAACAGCCAAAGCGAAGACCCCGTTTTCACCGAAGTTTTCGTTAGCGGCCGTAAGAATGGTGAAGGAAACGATGATGCCAACATTGATGGCAATCGAATACTTCCCGACCAAGACGTTCTTCTTTAAGGCGATGTAATAGGCGATGACATCGATTCCGCCCGCGGAACTATCGACTTTATAGGCGACGCCTGAGCTTATACCGGTACAAACCCCGGCGAATATTGCTCTAGCAAGCATTCCCCCGTTTTGATTGGCGAATTGGCTGATCGCGTCAAGGAAAGGAGCGAAGGCATCGAGGCTAAGAATGTTGGTGAAAAGCGTGGCCATGCCTACGTTATAAAGGGTATAAAGGGCAAAACGTTTGCCGATGCCGAAGAAAGCAAGGAGAATGACAGGAACATTCAAGGCAAAATAGATGATGGAATAAATAAGGTCCTCGTTTATCACTATGGGGTTGCCACCATTGAAGGATTTGCCAATAAGGTAAATCGCAACGATAAAGGTTTGGGATAAACCACTTGCTCCACCAGAAACGATGCGGAATCCAGGTTCGATGTTAGGATCTGCCGGATGAACGATGGAGGTTGGATTAAGGAAAGCCTTGTAGCCAAAAGCGAACATAAATGCGCTGAAGGTTAAAACCAAAAGCGTCCAAGCCAAGGTGAGCCCGTTTTTGACGGGTTCGTGGTCGAATAACCAATCAGTCGTTCTTTGTTTAAATGATTTGTGGTTTTGCATAACGCCTGCAAATCATAGAACAAAGGGCGGATGTTTCCTAGAGGAAAAATATCTTTTTTCCATAGACGTTTCGGTTAAATGGCAAGGTTTTTCCTCCTTTGAGACCTCAAAAAAGGAGGCTATGGAAAGATTTTATCACCCGAAAACGCATGCATGCCCCCTTTATTTTTGGTTTTCAATAAGATTTGCCGCTGGTTAGAATCACTTTCTTATTGCCCCCTTAGGGGGTCAATGGTATTATTTTCGCGCTGTTTATCGCAAACAGGCTACTTTCTTACGAAAAAGGGAGACACAACATGAATATATTGAAAGCAATTGGCAATCTGTTCATCCGCCTCTGGCGTTGGATCAAAGAGACCGCTTGGGTCCAGCCACTACTCATCGTCGGCGCCATCTTCGCCGTCATCTTCTCGATTCCCCGTTTCACCGAATGGATCAATTCCATTCAGGCCGCTTCCGCGTCCCGCTATTGGGCCGAATACAAGAAAACCCTCCAAGGTGAAAACGACAAGATCAACGAATTCAATACCGAGGCCGATAAGTTAACCCAATCCATTTCCGAATGGAGCAACCTCGATGGCGAATACAAGACCTATGCCGAATGGGAAGCCGGTATGACCGCCAAACTTAACGCTGGTTCTCTTGACGTCAACATGGATCCGCGCACCACTTATGGCAAGAAGTTCTTCATGATCTATGTCTCCAACGATTGCGCCAACTGCGACGAAATGCAGCCCGCTTTCGAGGAACTTAGTTCTTCCTGGAATGTCGATTACCCAATCGAAGGCACCGAGAAATATGCCATCCACACCATCTTCACCGATGATGAATCCGATAACGACGACACCTATGATCTCGAAGAAGACAAGAAGGCCTTCGTCCGTTACCTCGACAAATTCGAGGAAAACGATTTCCTCGCTTCTGGCGGCGGACGTCTCCAAAACGCTCCTTACAAGATCAACAAATCCGTCGATGATTCCAACTACAACTACTTCATCAACGGCGATCACAGCGGATTCAAGACCCCGACGATCCTCCTCATCGACTTCACCGAGGAAGCCTTCAACCGTAGACAATGCCGCATCGGCATCTCCGAAGTCCTCTTTGGTGTCTCCGGTGCCGACAAATACGCAAAGGCCGCTAACCTCGCCTACATGTGGAATCACAACACCGAAACCGATACGTCGAACCCCTTCTCCGACGTTTACGAAAGCGCTAAATAAGCATTCTAGAGAATCATTAAAAGGCCGAAAACCTATCGGCCTTTTTTTGTAATTTTGCCCCTCTCGCGCGCACGCTTAGGATATGCACACGCGTTCTTCTTATTGAAAAAAGTATTGACTTTTATTCGATATGGTTGATTATTACCGCATTCAAAATTGTCAAAAACAAGAAAGGACGGACAATCATGAAGAAAACAACATTGTTGCTCTCCCTTGGAGCGGCCCTCATGCTCGCTTCCTGCGGTGGAGCTAACCCCAACACCAAAACCGATTCCTCGGTTACCACTCCGGACGTCACCGATAGTAGTCTGACATCGGTCACCACCGCAGACCCGGGAACCAAGACCGAAACCGAACCGGTCCCATCCAGTGAAGACACTGAAACCGACCCAGTCGAATCCTCCGAGCTTTCACCAGAGGAATCCAGCGAGCTCTCACCGGAAGAATCCAGCAGCGAAGAACTCCCAGAAGAACTTGCCGGCTATGAAGCAATCGATGCCTTCTACGAAAACCTCTTAGGCAATACCTATGACCTCGGCGTTCTTACCGGCGAAGGAGAGAATTCTGTTCTTCGCTATGGCATCAGCGCCCTAGGAACAAACGGTTACTTCACCAGGGCCCTCAACAATGCCGGCGCCTTTAACGTTGCCGGCGTTATCCAGCTCAAGGATCTCGGCGGTTACTTCGCCGCGAGCCTCAATGAAGTCGGTGAAGTTGTCATCGGCGACATGAAGGGCAATGCGATTGATCACAAGAATCCAGCTTACGCCTTCGTTTATGGCGCTAACGACATCGCTGAAGCCTATGCCGGAAAGAGCGTCTACGAAGAATTCATCTATGAACAAGATGAAGAAGACGAATATCATTTCGAGCTCGATCTCACCGATGACGCTATCAAGGCTTATGGCGTCAACATCGCCGGCATCACCATTGGCTCTGGCACCGGTTTCAACAAAACCGTCTTCACTGCCAATTATGCCGCTTTAACGAAAGTCTCCCTTGACGTCGATCCTTACGCCAAGAGCGGTGTCTTCACCTTCGAGGTTGAATGGACCAACGAGCAATTCATTGAATACTATAAGCTCACCGAAACCACCGCCACTTGGAAAGTCTACGTGGGCAATTTCGAAGGCGATTACGAACAGGATCCTTACGCTAAGGCATTCCTTAATTACATCGAAGGCGACGTTCGCCCAGCAAAGCCAACCAAATTCGCCGATAAGGGAGAAGCTGGCGCTGAACTCGATGGCGTTTTACCTTGGTATGATGGATTTGATCAGGGTTTGGTCCTCGATATCAATAACCACGCCATTTATGACTACAGCCTCGGCTCCGACGCCGTTCATGATTACGGCGTACTCCTTGACACAAACATAAACCCAGAATTCAATCTTGTCGACGTCGATCGCGACAAAGGCATCTATACCTTCGAGTTGAACCTTGATCCATACGGCGAAAACGTCATGGTCTTCACCCTTCAAACCGTCAATTCGAACAAGTCGATGTTCCCGAATGGCTACTTCTCCCTCTCCTGGGAGCTCGATGAAGGACGCCCGATCACCGATCTAGACAAGATCAACCTCAGGATCGCCGATTCTTCCAAAGCCGTTAACGTGCCAGCCATTGAAGTTCCAGCAAGCGATGACGTCACCGGTTATGCCTTAAATGACTACACCGAAATGTATAACTTCTACAACAACGACACCGCTGATCTTTACTTAGAAGTCACCGTCGAAATCGAAGAAGAAAAAATTAATGGCTATTTGGAAGCCTTCGGTGCTGCTATTGTGGCCGCTTATCCAGACGCCGAATTCCTTGAGGGGAAATGGACCGTTAAACTCGAAGACGACAGAATCGTCACCTTCGAATGCGATTACGACGCGGAAAGCGAAGAAGAATATGCTGGTGAAGTCACTTTCTCCTTCCTCGTTGAAAAGCCACTCGTCATCGATCGAGCATGGGTCAGTGGCAAAATCGCCGAAATGAACGAAGACGCTTTCGACCAGGATGCTTTCCAAACTGTCTTTGATGTCAACATCGTTGATATCTCCGACGATGGTTATGCATTAATCGATGAATACGTTGATGGCCAATTTGTCCGCGACACCTTCGTTATTAACGCAAATTATCCTCAATATCCTGTCGATGCTGCCGTGCTTTCTGTCAAATTAGGCTTTGAAACCGCTGAAAAGAGAGCGGCCTTCGTCGATGAATACACCAATACCATCCTTGCTAATGGCTATATCAAGCATTCTACATATCCAATCTATTATGAAGAGGCCAGCTCGAGCTATAGTTTTGGCGGCATGGTTGAAATGGATATTCCTGAAACGGACGTTGAAAACGAATCATTCAAACTCGACTTCTACGTCTTCGCCAATTTCTACTTCAGTTCCAAGCTTTAATTAACCCATTAAGCAAAAGGACTCAAGGTCAAATCTTGAGTCCTTTTTCGTTTGAAAAAGCTCCTACAAGGATGCTATTTTGTAATATACTTTAAGCATGAAGAACATTGTTTTCGAAACCGATGGTTTTATCGCCACAACCTATATCAAAGGCGAAGTCAGGCCTAGCGGCAAAGGCAAGGCCATAACCGCGAGGAAAGGGGAGGCCGTCCGTCTTGATACGGCGGATGAGGTGCCTTTATTTTTCTTTGCCAAGGACAAAGTCGTCGGAGGCTTTGCGATCAATAAGGAAATGGCTTTGAATCTAGAGGCCAAGAAGCTCGTCAAAACCGAAATGGTTTCCTATTCCTTATTGCCAAATGACCTCTATATCTATATTGGACCATGCCTAACCTTCTCCCATACGAACGTCTCTAGGGACACTCTTCTAAGGGTTATCAACTTAGGGTATGGGGCGGCTGCTAAGCGCACGGATGGCATCGATTTCCTCGATGTACCGCTTCTTGTCTTGCTGCAAATGAGGGAACTAGGGATCCCCATGAAGAATATCTATGTCTCCGAATTCGATACGTTTGAAAACCCGAATATCCTCTATTCGGAATTATCCGGGGACAAAGAAAAAAACGTAACCGAGGCAAAGCTCGTCTAAACGATATATGACCGGTCCGAAAGGATCGGTTTTCATTTGAAGAATAGATAGGAAGTCATGGTTTCGGGCGATTCCTGGCAATCGTTTCCAAACCAATAGACAAAGGAAATGACGAATCTTTCTCTTGTTTGAAGAATCGCAAGCGGAAGGGGGATATCGTCATAGGGGACGATTCCGTCCTTCACCACTTTCTCCACCAAAGGGCCGATGCCTTTGCGGAGTTCCTCGAGGAATACTTCACGGCAAGAAGAGGAAAGGATCGTTTTGATTAGTTCCTTATCATCCCTTAGATGATAGAAGATATGGGTGAACAAATGTTTGTATTCGAAAAGGGAATCGCTAGAGAAATCATGGGTCGATTCCTGCTTTAGGGAATGGGAAAAGACATGGGCGAAGATATTCCTCGAAATAGATTCCAATAAATCGTCCTTACCCTTGAAATGGGCGTAGAAGGTGGAACGGGAAACTCCGCTCTGGCGGAGGATATCCTCCACCGAAACGTCCGCGTAATCCTTTTCCTTTAGGCATTCCCCAAACGCGTGATAGAGGGAGATGCGGGTTTTGATTTGTCTTTTATCCATAGCGAAATAAGTATAAAACAAAACAGGCAGTTCGGTAAAAAGCATTTTTATAGAACAATTACGATAGTTTCGTTTTATTTCTTGTTTTGGAGTGCTAATATCGCTCCATGAGCATCGACGCCTTGAAAAGAGATAACGCGAAGCCTAGCAGGAAGAAGGCCGTTATTTTGATGGTCGTCCTTGCTATAGCCCTTATCGTCCTCTTCTTTTTAGGCCTAATGGTAGGCTCATCTAACATGGGTTTAAGCCGTTCTTTCATGGCTTTGTTTGGACAGGGCGATTCCACGGATATCCGCATCGTCCAGCAAATTAGGCTTCCGCGATTACTGGCGGCCTTAGTGGCCGGAATGGGCTTATCGATATCGGGTCTTATAATGCAATCGACATTGCGTAATCCGATGGCTTCCCCAGCGACTCTAGGAGTCAGCAACGCCGCGGTATTCGGGGCGAACCTTTCGATAATCGGATTTGCGGGCGGATTCCTTTCAACCGGGAATAACGTCAGCAATTACGCGACTTCCGCGAACCCCTTCGCGACTAGCTTGATTGCCTTCATCTTCGCTTTCGCTTCGGTATTGCTTATTTTAGGAATATGCAGATTGCGTTCATTCTCTTCTGAAAGCGTGGTCCTTGCGGGAATCGCGATTGGTAGCATTTGGACCGCGGCCACCACTTTGTTACAGTATTTCGCAACCGATGTCGGGCTTTCCGCGGCGGTGATTTGGACTTTTGGCGATTTAGGAAGAGCAACCTTCCAAACCGTTTTGATCATGGCTATCGTGGTTGCCGTTTGCTCGCTTTTCTTCATTCTCCTCCGTTATCGATATAACGCGCTTGCCCATGACGCGGAAGTCTCTTCCACTTTAGGGATAAACGTTACCTTATTCCGCTTCCTCTCCCTTCTTCTTTCTTCGCTTATAACCGCGGTTGTGGTCTCTTATTTAGGCATCATTGGATTCGTTGGGATAATCTGTCCACATGCGATGAAACGCATCATCGGGAATAACCACTCCCTGACGATTCCTGCCTCTTTATTAAGCGGGGCCGTCCTCCTTCTTTTCGCCGATTTGATATCTAAGCTCATCGGGAACGGATTAAGCCTTCCGATTGGGGCGATTACGGCAATTCTTGGAGGTCCTTTCTTCCTCTATCTGATATTCGCAAGAAAGGGGGACAAAGCATGATCGGAATCCTCGACCTTTCTTTGGGATATAACAAAAAGAAAGCCCCCGTCGTCTTAAAATGCTCCTTTTCTTTGAAAGGAAGCCAAATCGGTATCATCCTTGGGCCTAATGGAGCAGGAAAGACCACCCTTTTAAAAGGCGTTTTGGGTTTGATGAAACCAGTTTCCGGAAAGATAGAAATCGAGGAAAAGGATATCCTAAAGATGAAATCCATCGATAGGGCCAAGCTCATTTCCTATGTTCCCCAAAGTTTCGATTTCGCCCCTTCTAGCGTTTACGATTACGTGATGCTTGGTAGAATCCCACATTTCGCCATTGGGCCAAAAGAAGAGGACCATGCGTGCGTTAATGAGGCATTGGAGAAAATGGGAATAAAGGAATTCGCTTCCCGTAACGTCCTCTCTTTATCTGGCGGAGAAAAACAAAAGGTGATGATCGCTAGGGCCCTAGCTACGAAAAGTAAGGTCATCGTCTTCGATGAGCCTAGCGCGAACCTCGATATGGGGGCCAGTCATCTCCTTCTCGATTTGATCAAAGACCTTTCCAAAAACGAAGGGAAGACGGTCCTTATTTCCATGCACGACATCAACATGGCCTATGATTACGGCGACTATTTCGCCTTTATGAAAAAGGGAGAAATAATCAAACAGGGCGGAAAGGAGATTTTCGA
>ONFU01000036.1 GCA_900317165.1 uncultured Erysipelotrichaceae bacterium | reverse complement strand
AAAATCCTTGTGGCGTTTTAAGAAGGCTTCAAAGTCCTTCTCATCAGTGAAAAGACGGTCGCCCGTGATGATTTGACCGGCTGTTTCCGCGTTTAGAAGTTTATTCTTTACTTCCTTTAATTCCATGACTTCGTCACGGCGTCTTGCGTATAAAGCCGCCCCTTTAGCCATAAAGGTTGAGGCGTCTTCTGGGAAAAAAGCGTGTTCTTGGCTTAACTTCAATCTATCCATGAAGGCTCTTCTTAAGCCTTTGAGAAAGAACAATGGTCCTCCAAGGAATAAGACGTCGCCCTTGATTTCTCTTCCTTGGGCAAGCCCTGCGATCGTTTGGTCGGCAACCGCGTAGAAAATTGATAGGGCTATGTCTTCTTTTTTGGCGCCTTGATTAAGGATAGCCTGAATGTCGGATTTGGCGAAAACGCCGCATCTAGAGGCGATTGGGTATGCTTTTTCGGCCTTTAAGGCCATTTCGTCCATCTCAGGAAGAGAGATATTAAGTAAGGTGGCCATTTGATCAATGAAAGCCCCGGTGCCTCCGGCACATTGGCCGTTCATTCTTTCTTCGACTCCGCCTGTAATGAAGATGATCTTGGCGTCTTCTCCACCTAATTCAATCGCGCAATCGGCGGTTGGATAAAGTTTTTTGATGGCCAAGAAAGCGGATTCGACTTCTTGAACAAAGGGGAGGTCAGCTCTTTCCGATAATCCAAGACCGGCAGAACCCGTTAAAGAAACCTTGACCTTAATATTGCCTAATTTCTGTTCAATTTCGGTTAGTTCCTGAAGCGCGGTCTCCTTAACTTTAGAGCCATGTCTTACGTAATTTGCGTATAAACAGTTGTTATCAACGTCCAAAACCACGGCTTTTACCGTGGTTGATCCGACGTCTATTCCTAATGTATATACGGGGTTATCTGGCATATTTATTTCTTTATAGGTTTGATGACTTCCATTCCGCCCATGTATTTCCTAAGAACTTCAGGGATAACGATGGAACCGTCTTCTTGCTGGCATTGCTCAACAAGCGCGGGGAAAATACGGGAAGTCGCTAAACCAGAACCGTTTAAGGTGTGGCAGAAATGCATTTTGCCATCCTCTCCACGATATCTGATCATGCCTCTCCTCGCCTGATAGTCGCGAGCGTTGGAAACGGAAGAGACTTCCTTATAAATGCCCATGGAAGGAATCCAAACCTCAATATCATAGGTCCTGGCCATTGAATGGGAGCAATCCCCCGCGGCCAATTTATCCAATTGATATGTAAGTCCAAGGCCTTCAACAAGTTTTTGGGCTTTCTTAACCATCTCTTCGAAAGCGGCGTCGCTGCCTTCTTCGGTGGTGTATTGGACCATTTCAACTTTGTTGAATTGATATCCACGAATCATGCCGCGTTCTTCGGTACGGTAACTGCCGGCTTCCTTTCTATAGCAAGGGGTGTAGGCAAAATATTTCCTTGGGAGATCGGATTCGGAAAGGATTTCATCGCGATGGAGGTTAACGAGCGCGGTTTCCGCGGTTGGAAGGATGAACTTACGGGGTTCGGTTCCTTCTAGCCAGAAAACGTCCTCCTCGAATTTCGGGAATTGTCCTGCCGTATAGCCCGAATTGTAATTGAGGATATGGGGAGGCAAAATCATCTCATAGCCATCGGCAAGATGGGTTTCGATGAAATAATTGAGTAACGCCCATTCTAATCTAGCGCCCAAATTGGTGTAGATCCAGGTGCCGTTCCCAGAGATCTTCGCAGCCCTCTTATAATCTATCAAACCACAGGATTCACATAGATCAACGTGGTTCTTGGGAGTGAATTTCATGGAATTCGGATCACCGAATTTGTAGATTGGGTGGTTGTTTTCCTTACCGCCGGCGACGAGGTCATCATCTGGGATATTCGGCAAGACCTCAAGGAGGGCCTTAAGCTCTTCCTCAATCTTCTTAAGTCTTTCTTCGCCTTCCTTGTTTTCGGCTGCCAAGGCCTTCACGCGAGCGAAAATCGCTTGCACGTCCCCTCCGTTTTTCTTAACTTCGGGTACGGATTTGGATAATTGATTCTGCTCCGCCTTGTTGGCTTCGGTCTTTTTCAAGACGACGAGTCTTTCTTCCGCAAGGGCTTGGATGGGCTTTGGATCAAAATCCCATAGTTTTTTGGCAAGGGCTTCCTTCACACCCTCGGGGTTTTCAAGGATTCTTTTCAAATCAATCATGGCTTTTGGCCTCCTTTTTTTCGCTTAATAGCAAATTGTATACAGATTGGAGAAACGCTCCACTGCGTTCGATTGAATTCTTCTTCGCAATCGCGAATGAAGCATGGGTCGTTTCCTTTCCTTCACCTTCGTAGATTTCCTCTAGAAATTGGAGAAGGACATCTTCCTTTTTGGCGATTCTTCCAGACACCCCATTGATTAATAAGGGGTTAAGGTCTTGATTACCAAGGGCGATGACCGGGGTTTTGGCCGAGAAGGCCTCCATCATTCCCGCGGCATCCGGAAGTTTGGAAAGCATCAAGTAGGCGGAAGCGTGTTTCATCGCGCTGCGATAGACATCATCGCTTAAGACCCTCGATATCTTTAGGTTTTTGGGGGCCTTATTCTTATAATGCCTAACGAGCAATTCCGCGTAACGGGGTGCGTATCCTAGGAAATAGAAACGCATCTTCGGCATCTTCTTGGCTAAGGAAAGAAGAGTTCTTAATTTCTTGGTTTCATAGAAATTCCCGGTGATTAAGACAAATTTCCTTTCCTTGGAAACTCCGAAATAACGGAGGAAGAGGACGGATTCTATGTCGCTAAGGACGAATCTATCAGGGTTCACAGAAGGGTGCGAAACGAATATCTTGGATTTGATTCCGTTCTTTTCGCAGAATTTCTTAAGGGGAATCGAAGGGACGAGGACGGCATCCGCCTCATTGAGCATCTTCTTGGCTTTTGGTCTAAGAAAGAATTGCCCCTTCGGATCCGCGATAAGCATTCTGGCATCCAAATCCCTTTCGCAATAGAAGGCGGAGACCACGGTCTTGACGCCTTTGGCTTTCATTCTCCTCATAAGGCCTAGGTCTTTATCGGAGACGAAGTGCGCGATATCGGGTTTGGAATATCTGCTATCGACCCATTCGATGCCCATGGATTCGCATTCGCCTTTGAGGGTTTTCCTTAAACGGTCACCCTCAAAAGCGTCGCGGTTCGAATTTGGTTGGTAATAGATGAGAACTCGCATTGAGCCCTCTCTCCTTAGGCCACCTCGTCTGGGGTGACCACTTCTTCAACGGCTTCTTCCTCGCCTTCGGATTCGATGACGTCGTCATTATCGACGGTACCTTCTTCGAATTCGTCTTCATCGCTCACATCGGAATGCGGGATGATGGCAACCGAAGCAACCCTGGCGCTATCTTCGACGGAGATGATCTTGACGCCCATGGTATTACGGGAAGCGATCTTGACCTCAGATAGCGGAGTGCGGATAACGATGCCCTTTGTCGTAACGACAAGGAGATCTTCGTCGCCGTTGACGGCCCTGACGATGACAAGTTTGCCGGTTTTTTGAGAAGCTTTGACGGTAATAACACCTTTTGCACCACGTTTGGTAAGGCGATATCCATCATAATGACGCCCGTCTTCGGTATCGGTGTCTTTGGCATAGGAGATCTTTCCATAGCCGCGGTTAGTGAGGACAAGGATCTTGTCGCCTTCGCCTTGAACGGCAATGCCGACGATTTCGGAACCGTCGCCAAGATCCATACCACGGACACCGGCGGCGGTACGACCCATCGCACGGACGTCTTCTTCATAGAAGCTGACGAGTTTACCGTTGCTTGAAGCAAGGGCGACGATATCGTTGCCACAGGTGCGCTTGACATCGAAGAGGTCATCGCCTTCGCGTAGACCAACGGCGATCTTACCGTTGGAATGGATGGAGGCGAATTCCCTCAAGGACGTGCGTTTGACGATACCATTCTTCGTAACGAAGAAGAGATAGTTGTCTTCTGGATAATCTTCGCAAGGCATGATGGCGACGACTTTCTCATCCTTATCGAGGTTGAGGAAGTTTTGGGCTGGGACGCCTTTTCCGGTTCTACCAGAATCTGGAATCTGGTGACCGCGTAAGCGATAAACCTTACCCAAAGACGAGAAGAAGAGGATATCGGTATGGGTCTTCGTGTGCTTGATGAGCCTCACGATGTCGTTACCGACGGTCTTCATGCCGGTGACGCCGACTCCGCCACGGTGCTGGGCGGAGAAGGTATCGTCATCGACCCTCTTGATATAACCGTTCTTGGTAAGGGCGATGATGATGTTCTTTTGTGGGATGAGGTCCTCGTTTTCGATATCGGCGGCCGCATCGGAGATTTCGGTACGTCTCCTATCGCCAAAGCGAGATTTGATTTCCTCGAGCTCGACGATCATCTGGTCGATGATGTTGTCCCTGGAGGAGAGGAGACGGTTGTATTCGGCGATGTTCGCTTCGAGATTGGTCTTTTCGGCGTTGAGCTTATCTTGTTCCATACCCTGCAAACGACGGAGGGTCATCGCAAGGATCGCGTCGCATTGAGGCTGGGTCAATCCGAATCTTTCGTTCAAACGCAACGAGGATTCCTCATCGTTTTTCGAATCACGGATGATGTGAATGACCTCATCGATGTTATCGTGAGCAAGGATCAAACCTTCGACGATATGAAGGCGATCGGTATCTTTCTTAAGGAGGAATTTGGTCCTTCTGGTAATGACGGAGACCTGGAATTCGACATAGTCCTTAAGAAGAGGAATAATGCCTAAGGTCTTAGGAGCACCATCTTCAAGGCAGAGGTTGATGATACCGAAATTGCATTGAAGGGCAGTGTGCTTAAGCAAGTTGTTCGCGACGACTTCCGGAATGGTATCTTTCCTGATATCGATTACGACACGGATCTCTCCTTTTGAGGATTCGTCACGAATGCCGGTGATGCCATCAATGACCTTATCGCGGACCAATTGGCCAATGTTTTCGACAAGGGCCGATTTGTTGACTTGATACGGGATCTCGGTGACGATGATTTGGGATTTGCCATTATCAAGGTCGTCGATATGGTATTTGGCGCGGACCGTGACGGTGCCGGTACCGGTGGTATAGGCATCGAGGATTCCCTGTCTTCCAAGGATGATGCCGCCGCCTGGGAAATCCGGACCAAAGAGGTATTCGGTCATGATTTCCTGAGGGGTGATTTCAGGATTCTTAGCAACGGCGATGGTCGCGTTGATGGCCTCAGTTAGGTTATGTGGAGCCATGTTGGTGGCCATACCAACCGCGATACCCTGGGACCCATTGACGAGGAGATCGGGGAAGCGAGATGGCAAAACCTCTGGTTCGACTTCCGTGCCGTCGTAGTTAGGCATGAAGTTGACGGTATCCTTATCGATATCGCGAACCATTTCGAGGGAGAGTTTGTTCATCCTGGCCTCGGTATAACGCATAGCCGCAGGTTCATCGCCGTCGATGGAACCGAAGTTTCCGTGTCCATCGACAAGGGGATAACGCAACGAGAAATTCTGCGCCATACGGGCAAGAGTTCCATATAGGGCGGAGTCGCCGTGAGGGTGATATTTACCCATGACGTCACCAACGATACGGGCGCATTTCTTATGTGGCTTATTCGGGGTGATGCCGGCTTCGTTCATGCCATAGATAATTCTGCGTTGGACTGGTTTCAAACCATCGCGAACATCGGGGATGGCGCGGGAGACGATAACGGACATAGAGTAATCGAGGAAGGCCGTACGGACTTCTTTGACGACGTCCCTATCGATCATCTCGGGGATGATTCCGCTTTTAGCCGCTTCTTCGCCAAACATCGCATCCGCGCTTTGGGCGCCTTCGCGATTGCCGGCGACGACCGTGATACCCTCACGGTTTTCTTCGGCTTCGGATTCTTCTTCGTTTTCCTCAACTTCTTCTTCGAGGATATCTTTTTCTTCTTCGTTAATCATTCGAAAATCCCTCCTTTTTCATCAAATATCGAGGTTTTGCACGAATTTTGCATTTTCGGCAATGTATTTTCTGCGTGGTTCAACTTCATCACCCATGAGCTCGGTGAAGATGGCTTCGGCCTCGGCCGCGTCATCGACGGTGATGCGGATCATCTTCCTGGCTTTTGGATCCATGGTGGTCTCCCAAAGCTGGGTGAAGTCCATTTCGCCCAAGCCTTTATACCTCTGGAAGGCAAAACCGGGTTTGAGGTTGAGTTGTTTGCGAAGAACCTCTAATTGAGCGTCGTTATAGGCGTAATATGCGCTGCCCTTATAATCGATTTTGTATAGAGGCGGCTGAGCGATGAAGACGTGTCCTTCATCGATCAATGGACGCATGAAGCGATAGAAGAAGGTTAATAGCAAGATGCGGATATGGTCGCCATCGACGTCAGCATCGGTCATGATGACGACTTTGTTATAGCGAATCTTCGAAACGTCGAAGTTCTCTCTAACGCCAGCGCCAATCGCGGTGATCATATTGCCGATTTCGGCATTGGCCCAAATACGGTCTTCCCTAGCCTTCTCGACGTTAAGGATCTTACCCCTTAACGGAAGGATGGCTTGGGTTTTGGAATCGCGGCCTTGCTTGGCAGAACCGCCAGCGGAATTACCCTCAACGATATAGAGTTCGCATTCCGATGGGTCTTTGGAGGAGCAATCGGCGAGCTTTCCTGGGAGGGTGGTGATTTCCAAGGCGTTCTTACGAGTCTTTTCCCTTGCGATCCTCGCAGCTTCCCTAGCGCGGCTAGCAAGTTGGAGTTTCTCAATAATCTGACGGGCTTCGGCAGGATTTTCATCCAAGTAGCGACGGAGGTCATCGCCAATGATGTCAGAAACGATTTTCTTGACTTCGGAGTTGCCGAGCTTGGTTTTGGTCTGTCCTTCATATTGAGGATTGGGGTGCTTGACGGAAATGACGCAGGTAAGACCTTCGCGGCAATCATCGACCGTGAAGTTTTTGTCTCCGTCTTTAAGCATCTTGAAGGCTTTCGCGTAGTTATTGAGAACGCGGCTTAAAGCCATGTTCAAACCATCGACATGGGTGCCGCCTTCTTTCGTGGAGATGTTGTTGCAGAAGGAATAGACACAGTCCTGGGAATAGGAATCGGTCCATTGGAGGGCAACCTCTCCGTAAACCCTTTGCTTGGTGACGCCATCGGCCAAAGTGACCTCTTGGGCGCCTTCGCAATAAATCGGTTCTGGGTTAATCGATGTCTTATTGGTGTCGATGTATTTGACGTATTCGCGGATACCGCCGTTATAAAGGAAGTTATCGACGCGCGGCGATCCGTCTTCTTTTGGATTTCCGCCCTCTTCTTTGGTACGAAGATCGGTTAAGGTGATGTTAATTCCACCGTTAAGGAAGGCCATCTGGCGCATGTGGTTATAGATTGTCTCATACACATAGACCGTGGTTTCGGTGAAGATCGTGGGGTCTGGTTTGAAGTGAACCCTGGTTCCCCTTTCTTCTGGGGTCGAATCACCAATACGTTCGAGGTGGCCGACCGGATGACCGCCGTTTTCGAAACGGAGGAAATATTTTCCGCCATCGCGGCAAACGGTAACATCCATCCAAACCGATAGGGCGTTAACGACGGAAGCACCGACGCCGTGGAGACCACCGGAAACCTTATATCCGCCTTCGCCGCCGAATTTACCGCCGGCGTGCAAGATGGTATAAACGGTTTCGACGCCGGATAAACCAGATTTCGCGACGATATCGACAGGAACGCCACGGCCATCGTCGGTTACGATAATCGAGTTATCGTGATCGATTGTAACGGTGATATTGTGGCAGAACCCAGCGAGGGCTTCGTCAATCGAGTTATCGACGATTTCCCAAACAAGGTGGTGGAGACCTGCGGAAGCGGTCGTGGCAATATACATGCCAGGGCGCTTACGGACAGCCTCTAGTCCTTCGAGGACCTGAATGTCAGATCCGCTGTAATCCTCTTTGCCTTTTTCCAAAGCCTTCTCATCAGTTACGTCTTCCTTTACGTAAGTGAATCGATCTTCTTCGCTGAGGATTTTCTTTTCATTTTCTTCAGCCATTCTCTTACCTCCTAACGGCTTTATTCGAGGCGACATCGATATACGAGACGCCTTCTATTTCCAATTTCGTCGCGGTGACGAAGACCTGTCCCATTTGTTTTAGCAGGCGGAACAACCTCTGTACGCGTCCTTCGTCTAGTTCGCTTGTGACGTCATCAAGGACCACGATCGGTTTTTTCGCATCCGACTCCACCAAGAAGAAGGGTGCGAGTTTGAGGGAGAGGGCAGCGGTTCTGTTCTCTCCTTGGGATCCATAATCGGCAATGTCTTTGCCATCTAGGAGGAATCCGATGTCCTCCCGATGGGGTCCATTGTTGGTGAATCCCCTTTGCAAATCGCTCTGCAAGGCTTCCTCATAGACTTTTGCGGCCCTTTCGAGGAATGTCTCGTCCGGTCTCACGAACGGCCTATAAACTAGTTTGCAGGGCTTCTCCTCGCCGGATATATCGTAAAGGAGCTTTGGTAGGACCCGATTTATTTCAGTCACATACATCGATCTATACCTGACAAGGGGTTCGGAGATTTCGACCATCTGCCTGGTGATGACCTCAATTAGCTGTAGGTTGCGGTTTGGGTCCTTAAGAGCCGCGTTCCTTTCTTTCAGCAATTTGTTGTAATCGCTGATGAGCGATAGGTAGTCGCTCGATTGTTTGGAGATGTTGATGTCCAGGAATCTCCTTCTTTCAGTAGGGCTATCGATGAACAGTGATACATCCCTAGGTGAGAAGAGGAGGACGTTGGTCAACCTGCTAAGGTCGCTTAGCTTAGGAAGCTGCTTACCGTTGAGGCTCACTCTCTTGCAGGATTCCCCAAGGCTTATCTCTATCCGCCTGGAGATTTCCCCTTCTTGAAGGAAGGCCTCGATGCTTGCGATTCCTTCCTCGTCCTTTTCGTTTACAAGGGTTTCGTCTTCGACGTTTCTCCACGACCTTCCAAGGGATAGGTAGTAGATGGCTTCGACCAGGTTTGTTTTTCCAACCCCGTTCGGCCCGTTGATGATCGTCACCCCGTTTTCGAAGGAGATGTCTAGATCTTGATAGTTCCTGAAGCTCCTTAAGACAATTCGTTTAAGAATCATCTGGTAACCTCGAACCTTTGACCGAGGACCTCGACGATCTCTCCGCCCCGGAGTTTTCTTCCCCTGCGGTTATCGAGCTCGCCGTCGATTAGGACTTCGTTCTCTTGAAGGAAGAGCTTCGCCTCGGCTCCGTTATCGATTATTGAAACGAATTTGAGGAATTGACCGAGGGTTATGTATTCGGTCGTGATTTTCACCTTCTTGATTCCGTCCATAAAAGGCCCTTTCTAAGACACGGATATAGTTTACTACATAGTAGTAAAAAGCGCTAGGGTTTTCCTAACGCTTTTTTAACTTTTTTTCTTTGGATTTTTTTAGGCTCGAGAAGGCTCAATAAGCGTGCATTGGAGTGATTAATTCAATGGCCGAATCATCTTTGGGGTCTTTGACGACGAAAGGCCTCATTTCGGCTTGGAAGCAAATCGTTACATCCTCGGCTTTTAGCGCTTTGATGGCATCGATGACGAAAAGCGAATTGAAGGTAACTTCCAATCTTTCGCCTTCATAGGAGAAAGTCTTGATTGGCTCGTTGCCAGATCCATGGCGGTCGCTCTTAACGGAGACTTCGACATGGTCTTCGCTCATGGATAGTTTGACCGCGTATTCCTTATCGGCGGAAAGGACGGCAATGCGGCCCATGGCGTTTAACAATTCCTGGGAATTAACCTGAAGTTTGTAATTGCAAACGGTCGGGATAATCGAACGGGTGACTGGGTAATCACCAGGGATAAGTCTGGTGGAAACAACGTTGCCATCGAACATAAAGAGGGCCTTCTTATCCGAAATGAAGATTCTCGTCTCCAAAGCGCCTTCCATCAAGCGGACGATATCCGCAAGAATCCTAGCAGGGATATTCGTACGGAACGAAACGTCGCTATCAATCTTCACGGATTTTCTAGCAAGCCTCGCAGAATCCGTTGCGGTCGCGGTCAAAACACCGTCTTTGGCTTCCAAATTCAAGGCGGTTAAAATGGCCCTTTGTTCTTTGCCGGAAGCGGCGAAGGCGCTTTGCGAAACCAAATCCGCAAGCACGTTGCAAGGGATGGTGAGCTCGGTTCCGCTTGGCTCCAAATCGATGTCTGGGTATTCATCGGCGGAAGCGCAATTGATTCTAAATAGCGAGTGCCCGTCTTCGATTTTCGCAACGGCGTTATCAACGATATCTAGAAAGATCGTATCGCCTTCCATCCTTCTTACGATTTCGGTCATCATGCGGGCGTCCACCATCGCGGAGCCGCGAACCACATTAGTAATAATCGTGCGGTCGCCTAATATGTAAGGAACCGTTGAACGAATCGTTATTTCATTATTGGATCCAGTGACTTCCATACCGCGTTCTGTTAGATCCAATTTGAAATTCGAAAGGACGGCTACCGGATTCTTTGGAGCGATAGCGTGGTAGGCGTTCGCTAACGCCGCGAGGAAGCGTTCTTTATTAATCGTTAGACGCATAATTAATTCCTTTCATTCAAATTCTTTTTTTCTTTTAATAGATTTAAGCGGTGTGGATTGTGTGGATAACTCGCCTTTTGGCTGGTCCTTATGATACCACCTTCCGCATCTAATTCATATCCTTTTATTTAATAAATAAACCTTATTTTTTAATAAATAAACCTTATTTGGATAATTTGCTTTTTATCTCGTTTATGGCTGTCCCCATATCCGGGTCGTTTTTCAACTCTCTTTCCACTTTCGAGATGCCGCTTAGAACGGTGGAATGATCCTTGCCGCCAAATGCTTGGCCTATCTTGATCAAGGGCGTTCCGAGCATTTCCCTATCGAGATACATAGCGATATGACGGGCCATGGCCACGCGGCTTTCCCTATCGAGATACATTGCGATGTGGCGGGCCATGGCCACGCGGCTCGTGCGTATCTTTCCGGTGATTTGGGATGGTGTTAACGAATAGTAATTGGCTACTGCGGCGATAATCTTATTTTCCGTCAATTCATCCTGATTTTCATGAGCCTCTATCAAAGACCTTATGGCTTCTGAAACGACGCTCATGGTGATGTGTTTTGTCGGTTTGATGTTGATTGTGTAGAAGACCAATCTCGTCAATGCCCCTTCGAGATCCCTGACGTTAGAACAGAACTTTCTGGCGAGGAATGAGATGACTTCTTCATCGAAGTCTTTCACGTCTAATCCGTGCATGGGTATCTTTGATTTCAATATATTCTCACTAGTC
>ONFU01000048.1 GCA_900317165.1 uncultured Erysipelotrichaceae bacterium | reverse complement strand
TAATCAAAAACGACGATAACGTTTTGCCTCTTAAAAAGGGCGACACGGTATCCCTATTTTCCGTTAGCAGCGTCGATTTCCAATATGGTGGATCGGGCTCTGGCTCTTCTTCCGTTTGGCTTTCCACCACGCTTAAGGAAGGCTTAGAGAAAAACGGCCTTAAGGTCAACAAAGACCTCTATGATTTCTACGCTTCCGGTGAAGGGGCCAAATTCCACCACGGGGCAGGCGTCATCAATTTCGGGGTCCGTGAGGATTGGTCGGTGAAGGATTGTCCTGCCAACATAATCTCCAGTAACTCAAAACTAGTTGATTCCTTCAATGGAACAACCGCGATTTTCACCTTCTCCCGCACAGGAGGAGAAGCCGGTGACCCCACAAGGGATATGGAATCCTTTGGAGGCGAAAAAGGCCGTCATTACCTTGAACCATCACAGGAAGAATTGGATATCCTCAGCTATCTGAATGAACATTTTGACAAAGTCATCGTCTTGCTTAATTGCAACAATGCCTTTGAACTAGGATGGATGAAGGATTATCCAAACGTCAAAGCCGTTCTTCATGTTCCTGGATTAGGAAGAACGGGAACCCTAGGTCTAGGTGAGGTTCTCGTTGGAGAAAACCTAGAGGGCGAAAGCATTTCCCCAAGCGGGAAACTTGTTGATACCTATAGCTTCGATAATTTCTCCGCCCCGTCCATCCAAAACTTTGGTGACTTCTCCTATGAAGGCGATAACTTCTTCTATAACGCCTATAACGAGGGCATATACGTTGGCTATCGTTATTACGAGACGAGATATTTCGATAAGGTGACCAACAGGGCCAACGTCGGAGATTTCGATTATGATCAAACCGTAGCTTATCCGTTTGGACACGGCCTTTCCTACGCCGACTTGGAATTTGGCGATATCAGTTACACCCTCGAAGGCAAAAAACTAATAGGCAAGGTGACCGTCACCAACAATTCCGCCACCCATTCTGGCAAAGAGGTTGTCCAAGCCTATATTTCTAAACCATATACCAATTACGACGAAGAACATGGCATTGAAAAAGCGGCGGTCGAACTCGTTGGCTTTGCCAAAACAGGCAACATCGCTCCACACCAAAGCGAAGAAGTCGAAATCGCAATTGATTTGGAGAGAATGAAGACATATGACGAGAAGGGTGCCAAAACCTATATCCTCGAAGATGGCGATTACCATTTCGTCTTGGCCCATGATTCCCACGAGGCCACCAAAGCCGTTTTAGCTAAAGAAGGTTATGGGACCTCCGAGCTAAATACATATCTCTATCATCAAGATACATTTGACGCGATTACTTATAGCAAAGACCAATTAACAGGCAAAGCCATCAATAACCTCTTCGCCCATGGCAAATACGAAGGTCAGCAATTCCTTTCCCGTTCAAATTGGGTCGCCATGGAAAACGAAGGTTTGAGATATGGCTACATCAGTCAGACCCCTTCCGCGCCTAACCGCGAGAAATTCCGTATCATGTCCCCCTTATCTAACGATGAGAAGGCTAGGTTAGAAAGCACTTGGTCCCTTAATCCAACTCCGAATGAGCCATCGAGAAAGAGAATCGCGGACGATAAAGAAAAATACATCGTTAACCTCCGTGGATTATCGGTCGAAAATGAAGAATTCGACAAAACAGTATCAAAAATGTCCTCTGCTGAGATTGGTTCTATCCTTACTAAGGCCGGTTACCAAATCCCCGGGGCGGATTCCGTTTCGATGCCTCAGTCGATCGTCGTCGATGGTCCTGCAGGACTTAATATCCTTCCAGACCACGATTCCAAACCTCTAGGAGACGGTTATTTCTGCATGAGCTGGCCAACCGAGCTTGCGATTGCCTCAAGTTGGAATGTGGATTACACCCGTGAAATGGGTCTCCTTATCGCGGACGAAGGCATCTATAGCCATACCGCGGGATGGTACGGACCAGCCTGCAACATCCATAGATCCCCATTCTCCGGAAGGAACTTCGAATATTATTCGGAAGACCCATATCTATCGGGAATCCTCGTTAGGGAGTCGGCAGCGGCCGCGGGAGAAAACGGAATCATTCCTTTTGTTAAACATTTCGCCTTAAACGATCAGGAAACCCATCGCGATAAGAACGGCCTCATCGCTTATGCGAATGAGCAAACCATTAGGGAAATATATCTCCTTCCGTTTGAACTTGCCGTCAAGGCAGAGAAGACTGACGTCATTTCCTATCAAAAGAACGGGGACACATATCAAAAAACGGTCACCAAGCTTAATCCCGTCAGGGGAATTATGAGTTCCTATAACCGTATTGGTTCAACTTGGACCGGTGGCAATTACAACCTCATTACCGGGGTGTTGAGAAACGAATGGGGATTCGAGGGCATGGTTCTAACAGATTGGAACGTCAACGGCCATATGAACGCTTATCAGATGTTAGAGGCTGGCGGAGACGCCAAACTCGACACGATTGGCGTTTCTAGCGGCGAAGCCCACGCCATTCAGACTTCCGTCCATAGCGATAGGGCGATTGCCAACATTCTATATGCCGTAGCAAATAGCAACGCCATGAATGGTTTTGCCCCAGATCAAAAGATTATCCACGGATGGGTCAATTATCATTCCCTTCTTTTGGGAATCGGTATTGGTTACACCCTAATAATGATTGGTATTGGCGTCAGCTACTACTTCCATTTTAGAAAGAAAAAAGAATAAGTGCGGTTTGCCAATTAGTTGAGGCTATACCGTTCAGCAGCTTTATTTCATCTTCTTGGTCTTTTGATAAGAGGCCTCAGCAGCATCTTTGACCATATTTCTAAAGCCTTTTTCTTCAAGAAGATTGACCCCCTCTATGGTGCTTCCGCCTGGAGAGCAAACCTCTTTCCCTAATTCCAAAGGCGATTTCGAAGAAGAGATGTTGAGGTCTATTGTGCCTCTAGCCATTTTTAACACGTATTCCTTGGATTCCTCTTCTGTGAAGCCTTTGCTTTTTCCAAACTCGATTAAGGCGTCGAGAAAATAATCCAAATAGGCCGGGGTGCTCCCGGTTAAAACGGAAACGGTATCCATTTTCTCTTCGTCTATCTCATAGATTGATCCAGTCTCAGACATCATTTTAATGAATTGCTGTTTTTCTATTGGACAGACATTTAGATAGGTCGCGAACGTCACTCCGCTTCTAACGGCAACGGGTGTGTTAGGCATAATCCTTATGACTTTCCTTTCACCCAATATATCCAGCATCTCTTCAATTGAATACCCCGCGGCCATGGAGACAATAACCTGCGAAGGAAGCCCTTTGATTCCAAACAACAATTCGGACATGTCCTTAGGCTTCACTCCCAAGAATACAAACGGGCAGGAAGCGAGAATATCTTTATAGGAAGAAATGGAAAACCTGTCGCCGAGTTTTTCCTTTAAGGCGAGAAGCCTATCTTCATGATGGTCATTTACGTAGAACTCATATTCCCCGTTCTGCGATAACGCATGAGGATGCTCCCAGCCATATGGCCCAAACCAATAAAACCGATTTTCATAACAAATTACCTAAAATCACATCGGGAAATAGCCACACAACCGTCTTTTCGCCAATCCCTGTCGGCACCTCCGCTAACGGATTCAAGTTCATCAAGGTCAAGCTTTTCAGTTTTGTTGGAACGATGTTTTTGTAGTTCGTCCCACACACGTTCCGAGTCTAATTCCATCCCTCCAAGGACCTCTTTCACTTCATCTAACGATTCGGCAGCAGCTATTCTTGTCTTCATTTCAACGCCCATCATGGTGTTTTCCTCTATTTATTATTTGCATCAGACAAAGCATCCGGGCTTTTTAACTTTATGTTCCGCTTAAATTCTCAAAAGCCTTGATGTTTTTATAGTTGTTTTAATTTTACTTTATAAATGTGCGTTTATGCAAAGCTCAACGACAAGACGAGGCCTCCCTTTAACCGCTGCCTATTGGCGCTTTCCGAAACTCTTCAAAACGCGCGATATGAGGACATAAACAAAAAATCCCAAGCCGTTCATGACTTGGGGCAAGGATACTGATGGTAGAGTCGCCCCGTTCTGGACGGTATCCGCGTCCGCTTCCATTGTCAGACATGAATTTTATTAAGTTTTGCGACGGAAGGGGCTTAGGGCAAAAGTATTTCGATATCATTAGCTTGCGGTGGCCGGCCAAGCCTCTTTATTTGTTTCTGAGTGCGCTATGGTAGCTTACTGCAAGCCGGGAAATCCACCGCCCTGCCTTGGCTGACTATGTCGAATCGCGATTTTTCATCGTAAATGAGGCTATAAAAAGCGTTCGCTCGCCGAAACGGCCTTGGTAGCGTTTCTTTGGTGTAGGTCTCCCCACGTTTCTCCGGACTATAATAGCCCTCCGCACCTTATCGAATCAATCGCCTTCCTCGTCCCGACCTCCATCCGGCTTGTGTCGATGTCGTATTTCATCCTATCCTCGTACGCTTTCCCCAGCCATGGCAGCTGATCCA
Source organism: uncultured Erysipelotrichaceae bacterium (assembly GCA_900317165.1). GTDB lineage: Bacteria > Bacillota_I > Bacilli_A > RFN20 > CAG-826 > Alloenteromonas. The sequence goes on along the minus strand of ONFU01000048.1, from coordinate 3,956 downwards.
TGTCGTCCGGGGCCCGCCCTCTTATGCTTATGGATATCCTCTCGCCGTTCCTCCTGGCCTCCGCAATCCTGCAGAGCTTCTCGACCGTGGACGGCTTGAATCTGCTCGCCAGCTTGGCGGAGCGCGGGGCGTAATAATGCGAGTTCATGCCCTCTTGGGAGCATCCGGAATAGCCCTCGTCGTACCATCTCTCGAAGCATTTCGGGTCCTTCCTGTAGAGCCTCGCCAGATCCAGCGCGTTCGCCTTATCGAGCCGCGAGAGGTCTCCGATCGCCATGACCAGGTCCATGATTCCCTGGACCGCGGAGGGGGCTATCGTCCCCAATTCGGGGTACGCGTCGGCCAAGGCTTTGCAGACATGCCATTTGTCGGGGACGTAAACCGATCCGCAGCAGGTGATTCTCTCGGGGAAATCCCTTATGTAGGACGCGAGGTCGCCGCTGACCCAGATCCTGTCATCGATCCCGAGCCCATAGGTCCTCTTAAGCCTCGCGTTGACCTTCTTCGCCAGCTTGGCGGGCGTCTCGGCGGACAGCAATATCCTCTTCCGCAAGGCCTTCTTGCCCTTTTTGCCCACCGGGGCGGCCCCGCAGTGTATCGTCGCGGTGTAGCGGGGCCTCTTCCTCCTCGAACCGCAGAAACCCATGTATTTCTCGTCTATCTGCAGATGGACGGCGGCGGCGGCCCCGAAGGATCTCCGGGTTGCTTCACCTACCGCCGCGTCCCTCACGGCACGGCAAACGGTCGACTTCGATATGCCGCCGATCGCGGAGCAGTTCTCGCCGGCGAGGGAATAGGGCATGAAGGCCGCCTTCTCCACGGCGATGCGCTTCAGCTCGGGGGAGACCTTCGCCCTGGGCGGGACGCCGAGCAGGGAATCGAGGGGCCAGATGTACCTTTCCCCGAACGTGTCGAAATAGCATCTCCGCCTGTATGTCACCGGGCCCACGGACGTCATGATCGTCCTGGGGGAGACCTTCACCGAGACGAACCTCGAGTAGTCTATCATCGAATGGATCGCTTTGTCCGTCCTCTCGATCGAGACCGCGGCCCTTTTCGGGGCGTTTTCCCTTGCGTCCTCAATCAAATCGTCGAATATCGTCTTCCGTTTTGCTACAATGTCCATGCCGCTTCTCCTTGTTGTTGTCGCAGAGAACATTGTGGGGCGGCTTTTGTTTTCTGTCACCTACTTTCGCGAAACGCTATCACCCAAACCGGCATCACTTGTTTTTTCATATGATTTTTCCTATTCATAGGTAAATAAAGTCTACCATAATTTCCGCTTTCAAGAAAAGAAAACCGCAGAGGAGCCCCCTTTCAAAAAGATGGGTGGGCTATATCGGGACGGGAACTAAGATATTTTTGCGATATTTTCAGAATAAACTTCAAGCAATTTTCGGAGGTCTTCACTTGTAGCTTGAGATCCTAGTTTTGAGGCTTCCTTAATTAACACTTCATATTCGTAGCTCCAAGCCCCAAGATAGGGAGAAGCAGGATATTTGTTTCCTTTTTGGGAAGATAATGCCTTGAAAAAAGGAGATGTCGCTTTCTTTTGGGCCTCTTTGTTGCTGGGCAGGCAACGATGGGAAGCACACCAAATGGATTGAGAGTCTTCGGAAGAGAGGTATTCTGCCAAAGCAAGCGCGGCTTCGTTTCTTTTGGCGTCTTCACTGTAAGTGATCTGAACGGAGCAGGAAGTGATTGGAAAATCAGCCTCACCATCCACACAGGGAATCTTTGCAAACGCGAGGTTCTCGCCCCAATTCCTCGTTATTTCATCACATTCTTCGCAGAAAGCAATTCCAGCAACATAATCGGGATTATCGTAATGAAGAATATCCGCCTCATAAACTCCCGAACTATAAAGAGCTGCCGCGTCTCTTAGCCCTTTTTCGCCTGCTTCGCTATTGAGATTATTGAAGAGCAAAACCGGCTTTGCGGATTGATCAATTGCGAAGCGTGTTTTGGCTCCATAAGGAGAAAAGAGGACATCCATGTAGTAATTATTCGTCGGATTGAAGAAAGCTTTTTTCGAAGAATCGCAAAGGGCTTTTGTTAGAGACGGAAAATCTTTAATATCGTTTTGACTTAAAACTGAGGAATTATAGAAAAACGTATACGTAGAACAATAAAAAGGAAAACCGTAAAGAAAGCCACCCATTGTGACAGCTTCTACCGAACCGGGATCATTCTTTTCCGAAATTGACCTAGCGTAAACACCTTCGATTTTGAGAAGCTGATTTCCTTTTGCGAATTTCCAAGAGAGAAGATCGTCGCTTCCGATGAAGATGTCTGCGATTAGATCTTCCGCCCCAGGTTCGCCTTCCGGTTCCAAATAATAGGTAACCTGAAGGCTTTCTGATAATCCTTTTTCTAGCAGATATGCCTCCACTCTTTCTTGGAAGAAAGCCAAATCTTTTTTTGGGGTTGCAATACATAATTCGACAGGATTTTCTTTCTCACTCAAAAGTGGAGAGCTACTGACGGTCTTTTCTTCGCTTGAAGTCAAAAAACTAATGGAAGTTCCCATTTCATCCGAAAGTGAAGAGTCGTTTGTTCCTTGAAAAACGCAAGAGGAGCACACAAACGACAACAACAAAAAAGACCTAGCCGTTTTTATTCTCATGGGAACCTCCGGTTACATTTGATGCATTTGTGACCAGTGATGTAAGGATTTAACGGATCTGGCGAAAGAACGAGAGTGTACCCTTCGAGTTTATAGTCGCCACAATTGCAGAAAGCTTGATGGGAGCTATCGTTATAATCGATATAATTTGAAAACAAGTGTTGATGAGTGGATTCCCAATTGACTTCAGAATCATTGAATCTGTTCGGAATGACATCTGGAAAGTGTTCAACGGAGTAATTGAAGCCCGGATTTCCAGTAAAAGAAGGAATTAATACCATGTAATTATAAACATAGGGGTAGTTGCCAAAACTTGGCGTCATATGGGTGCTATAATCTTCGCCTGATAAACCAGGATGATAATATAGAGAAGAATTATTGTAATCATAAGCAACCGCTGCGTGTTTTGAAACGCCCAATTTGTTATTGGATGATGAAGTTAGGGATATTAATACTGGGTAACCATCGTCAATAAATTCTGCAATTTGCTCTTGGATTACAGATTGAATAGAAGAATAGTTTCCTGGCGCTGTATAAGTGACGATACTATACGAGGTTGATGCCAAAGACAAAACATTTTCAAGATAATAGGTTAAGACATCCACGCGTTCTGACATTGTTGAACTAGCAGGGTAAATTGGATTGGAAAGGTCATAATAACCAAGATAATTTGCTATCGAAATCAATTTCGCGTGTAAAGATACATTTTCTATTGCTGAAATGTAGGATAAATAATCAACTGTATTTAAATGGGAGCTCGCGTAAGAACTGTCGTAACCCATAGTAGCAAAGTCATCGTGTTTAATTCCGGGAGAATTACGCCGGTCAATAAGGTTTGATGTGTTGTTTGAAGAAATGACGTCATAGGAAGATGGAACGAAGGTCGAACTATAAAAAGCATCAAAATAAGAAAGAATCATTCCTAAAGCCACGTACCCGCAGGACCCCATATAATTCATCCCAAAATTAACTGTCAAGTTATCAAAATAATGTTTCAAGTAGGAGGAATAGGAAGTGCTTCCTGAGGTTGATAGAGGGGAAGCGCCCGAAAGGTCGGATGTTGAGTCTGCTTCGCCAACATTAAAGGTCGCTTCTTTTTTTGCAAAGCAAGAAGCACAACAGAAGGTTGTTATAAAAGTGAAAGAAATGACAGATTTTTTTAAGCCATTCATAGCATTATTATTATACTCAAACCCCCTTTTTTCAATGAAAACCGCCTTCGGTGATAGCGTGTTACTTGACAGAAAGATTGCAACAAAAGACTTTCGCTTCCCTATTTTCCTCCTTGGTTTAGCATTTCCTTCCCCGCCGCCCGACAGAGAAAGGAACA
>ONFU01000025.1 GCA_900317165.1 uncultured Erysipelotrichaceae bacterium | reverse complement strand
GACGACGACTAGAAGATTTCTTGAGAAATCGGAAGGCAAAGAATTCTTTTTCGCGAAATTGCTGACCACTTCAAGCATTGGGGCGACGTTTTCTTTTTTCGCGAGTAGTTCTTTTTCCACGAAATCGCATTCGCTCTCGCGGAATAGCAAGGAAATGTAGGTGATATCGTCGCTTTGTGGGGCTTTGTTAACGAAAGCATGGATGCCGTTTTTCAGTTCACTATGGGTCTTAAGCAAATCGTTGTTGGCTTTGGTGTTAAGAAGTTCGAGTAAACGCTTCTCACCAAAGAATTCACCCGATTCGTTTCTAGCTTCCGTAATGCCGTCGGTATAAAGCATGATGGTTTCGCCTTTTTCCAAAACGATCTCCTCATCCTTGACGAAGGCGGTCTCCATGCCAGCGAGGACGAATCCCGCAGAGCAATTGAGGAAATGATAGGAACCAGGCTTTCCGATAATCGGAGGATTGTGACCTGCGTTAGCGAAAACGAATTTACCCGTTTTTACGTCTAAGATTCCAAGGAAGACAGTAACGAACATCTTCGAATCGTTGCCTTGATAGACGATGGAATTGACTTCACTAAGAATCTGCGCGGGGGTCTTGTCTTTTTTAAGATTGTTACGAAGCGCGGTGATGGTTTTCATCATGAACATGGCGGCAGGAACGCCCTTACCGGATACGTCACCTATTGCGATGGCGACATGGTCTTCGTCCAAAACGACATGGTCAAAGAAATCGCCGCCGACGCTTTTCGCGGGGATAAGTTCGGCTTGGATCTCATATGATCTATGGAATTCGAAATCAATCGGAAGGGTGGCGAACTGGATTTCCTTGGCAAACGAAAGTTCCGCCCTCGCCTTTTCTTGATCCCTGCTGACCTCGAGTTCTTTGACGAGGAGATTATAGGTTCGCCTATTGAGCGAATCGGAAACAAGAAAGGTCAAGGTCAAGATTCCAGCGCGTGGCAAATAATAATAAGCGAATACCTTTAGATAACGGTTTTCCCCTTTAAGCAGCATCTCATGGAGCATGTCGTAACGTTCCTTGGGATCGCCAGGCCAATATATAGCCCCGTCTTTGATGATGCCTTCGCCAAGGAGGTCAGGGGCGTATTCGCCAAGGAACATGCCGACATATAGGCAAAGTAACATTAAGAATAAGGTCGTGCCAAAGATTACCCTACCAAATTTTGGATTGTAGTAATGGTTGACTCCGACAATGCAAAGTCCCCAGGCGAGGATGCCGTGCTTTGGAAGCAAAACGTTTATGACGGTGACTACAAAAAGGAAAGAGAAAACCAAGAAGAATTTGTATTGTGGTTTGCGGATTGCCTTCGTACGAAGATAAAAAAGCGGAGAGAAAAGGATGAAGATCGTTATCGGGAAAATGATATTGATGGGGATGAAATAACGGTCGGCGACCATGAAAACCCTGGTGACGTAAAGCATCCAGATGACAAACATAAAACCACCGCCAAAGGCATTGGCAAAGGACATCTTTCGGTTGGCGTCGGCTTCGTTATCGTAGTACTTCTCTAGATATTGTCTTCTTTCTTCGTCTTCCATGGCTTTATCCAATATTTAAATCGTCGTAACGGTCTAAAAGGGCGACAAGGCGTTTGCGGTTCCCGTCTCTTCTGGCGGAGACTTCGGGGCTATTGACTTCGTTCCACCAAAGCATATGGATGGCGGTGACTATCTCAATCTTATCGGCGATGGTTTTGTCTTCCTTGCCGAAATATTCGCGGAGGACATCATAATATAATTTGGTGAGGAATTCGGCGGGCATCCCAAGGAACCTTTCGGAATTGCCGGGATCGTCCTCCTCAAAGGAAATATATGGGGCGCGGATTGCGGCGAGTTCGAATATCGGATGCCCTTTGGAAAGGGTGTCCATATCGATAAGGAGCAATTCGTCTTGTTGGAGCATGATGTTCTTGAAATGGCAATCGCCATGGACGAGGGTATCGACATCGGGGATCCCTTCAAGCATCCCCTTGGCTTTTTTGTAGTATTTATCTTCGAGGAGAGGACGGATCTTCTCTAATTTCTGAATGAAATGCTGCTTGATGTCCGGAATCTCGGGATCAAGGCATTCGGTCGTGTTGATTTTCTTTAGCAATCCGACGTATTTATCCAACAAGGCATTATATTGGTCAGGACGCCTAGCGAAAGCCTGACTTAGGGATTCGCAATCGAGCATCTCGAACCTGACGCCGAGTTTGTCCTCGACTTTGACGACGTCGAAGGAAATCGCGGTGGGGATTCCCAAAACAAAAGCCTCTTTGGAAAGCTTGAGTTCGCGTTCGATCTGTTTTGAGTCGCTCACGCGGTTGAAAACCTTGATGATGGTATCTTTGTTAATCCTATAGACGGTGGAAAAATAACCGGATCCAATCACTTCCGCGCCTTCTAAGGAAATGCGGTTAAGGGCTTTATTGACTTCCATGATGTTGGTAAAGCCCGTCATCGAAAGGACGTCATAAACTTCTAAGGAAGCCTCATTGATGACGACATCCCCAAATTTTTGCTTCAATTTGAGGACGACGCGGAGACCGGCGCTGGAGATGTAACTTAGCAAAGAGAAATCGAGGACGAGACGGGTGAAGGTCTTTCCTTCGACATCCGCTAGGATTTCCTTTTCCCTAGCGTCGGCGTTGGCGGAGTTTAATTCCCCTTCCAAATAAATGGTGAGGACGTCTTTATCGAGCAGACACTTCATTTTCTCTTTTCCTTTCTATTAATAACGGGGGTTGCGGATATCGGGGTCATCGAGGATTTCCTTGACCTCGCGATAAGCGTCATATGGGTTAGCGATATATCTAAAGACGAATAAGGCGGAATTGACGTTCCCGTTCCCGCCTACCGAAATGACGGAGGAACCAAATATCAAGCTGCCGGTATTGGGATGGCAAAGCTTATCGAAGGGGTTGACGTTAACATCGACCGTGATGACCTTGTCCAAGGGGATGGATTTGAAATCAATCCCGATGGTCCCATGGCTGATCATGACTCTCTTGTTGGTAACGGCATAGCCGAGTTTGCCATAACGGAAGAAAGAGAAAAAGATTCCAAGCAAAGGAATGGCGATCCAGATACAGCTAAAGATAAGCATAAACCTAGGGCCCGTCATATCGACCTCTCCATATTCGTTGGAGAATTTGACGATTTGGTTGAAGCCAAAGATCGCGAACATGATCATCACTCCGCCAATCAAGAGGATGGGGATGGTGGATATAATGCCGAAGATGAAAAACCTTTTCTTGCTGGGCTTGTAATATTTGAGAATTCTCTCGTCCTTATCAAGGACCATTTCAAACTGTTTCATAAAAAGACCTCGCAAAGTATGCGCTTAAGATTTTAGCACACACATACGCGTGTGGTAAGTGACCTTATGAGATGCTTGCTAGAATGCTTTTATCTAAAAACACGAAGGGCATGCATTCGTTTTTCCATTATTTCCGTCTTAAAACAAATAGGCGTCTCTTCTCTTCTTTCTCATTGGGCCAGGCAAAATGGTCAAGCCTTTCCAAATCGAAGTAAGGCGCGAACATCTCTAGCCATTCCTCATCGCTATAGCTTACAAGGCGAAGGACGTTATCAACGAAAAGGCACCTATCCTCTAATTTCATGTTTCTATCTTTGGCCATTTCCTCTGAGATAAAGAAATTCATCCCAATGATGGCCTTGCTTCCTTTGGTAAGGATTCTCGCGGCTTCCTTGATGATCTCTTGGCTAGTAGAAATAGGAATCACATCAAGGACATTGCTGCAGATAAACCCATCGAAACTATCGGAATGTAGTTTGGAAAGATAATCCAATTGGACCTTCTGGATTTTGAGACATTCTTCCACTCCATAAAGATTAGCGTAGAACTTGGCGGTTTCGACGATGTTCTCCCCTAGATCAACCGCGGTTACATCCTTGCATCCGGATTTAGCCGCGACGACGCTCGCCCAACCGTTCCCGCAACCATAATCAAGAATCTTCTTGGAGTTCTTTAGTAAGGAAACGTAGCCTCTTCTTCTCTTTCTTCTTCAGAAAGGGAAATGGCCGAATTCCAAAAATCGATTAGGGTTTCGTTTATGGATTTCGCGTTTTCATCGATATCCATTGGATTAATCCAAGAGTTTGTTATCGACGATGATACGGGCGTATTCCATGCCTAAACGGAACATGTCGCGGGCCCAATAATGCTGCCCGCCGACGCCACCATGGTCGACTCCGCTTGCATTCTCGTTGACCTGGAGTTTCAAGCCGCCTTCATATTGCCAAGAGGAATTGACGATGTAGTTATTCTCCCTTTCCTCGCTGATGGCTTTCTTGGCCCCATTAAGGACTTTGATATCCCCAACGGTGACGTTCGATGGCAGCCTTGCGTCATCGCTATCGCCCTTATCGAATATGTAGCAATCGATCAAAGCGATGTTTTCGCCGTCTCCATCAACCGCGTATTCCGCGTAATCCTCACGGAATTGACCAAACAAACGGTCAAAGCGTTCCTGATATTTCCCGCCGTTTGTTCTATCCGCGTCGTTCTCTCCTTGATGCCACAAGAAGCCCTTGAGGGTTGGCTTTCTTCCTTCTATTTCTTCTATAAGCTTGAGGTTATTGTCGACGAATATCTTCAATTGGTCCTTATATAGGTTCGTCTGGGCCGTGGTGTCCCAGCTCCATCTGGTCCAAGAGGAAGTGAATCCACTTCCGCCAAAGGCAGCCTTAATGAGGTAAATCGGTGCTTCTTCCGTAGCGTGGTTTTTCAAAACATACGCGGCGCCAACCTCGGGACCGAATTGCTTTTCATCCGCGCCCATACCCAAAACGGTATCGAGGAATTTCCCGGCCATCTTATCTTCCTTATTGGAAGCGACCGTTTTGTTACTATCGATATTGAAGACACCGCCGCCATAGAAGCTCGTCTGAACTTCCTTTATTCCTTCGTAGCAAACTCCCGCATCCGTAATGCCAAGTTCCTCAAGACCTTCCGCCAAATAACCATGACCATCATCAAATTGGGTGTTTCCTTCCATGTTGGATTGACCGGAAAGAACGAAGACATTAATCGGTTTTTCGGTTGGTTCCACCGATTCTTCGGTGGTGGAAGTATTTGATGTTGGGACATTGCCTCCGCAGGCGGCTAAAAGCAATAATGAAGGTAAAATGACTAGGACCAGTGACTTTTTCATAAATGCTCCTTTTGTTTGGAATATCTATGACATTATTCTAGTCTCTTCTTTCATATAAGACAAAGCGGGTTGTTAGAATCCTTTAAGACTTTAAAGAGGTTTAAAAAATGCGCGAATAGGTGTATCTTATTTGCATTCTTAAAGGAAATAGCACAAAATGATTACTTTTGATCAAAAACTTGTTGAAAGTTTAAACAACTGGAAAGTCAATGAGTGGCCCGTTGGAAACCTTATCCTTTGCCTCTCCGCGTTGGTTCTTTCCATTATCCTGGTCGGTGCGGTTGGCATCGAAAGGGAAAAGCGTGGCCGCAGCGCAGGATTAAGGACCCACCTCCTTGTCGGCGTTGGCTCCTGCATCATCATGATGATTTCCATTTACGGATTCCCCGAGGTCTTCAGCGACCACCGCGACGTAGCCCGTTTAGCCGCCCAAGTCATCACCGGCGTCGGTTTCTTAGGCGCTGGAGCCATCATGCACCGCAATAGTGGAGTCAAGGGTTTGACGACCGCCGGCACCATTTGGGTAGCGATGACCATCGGCATTGCCTGCGGTTCCTTCAATTTTATCATCGCCTTAGTCGGGACCGTTTTGATCCTCCTTGTCTTGACCCTTTTCAAGAAGGTCGAATCCAAGATTTCGAGGGATAGCCCAACCATCACGATCGTCGCTTCCACCGATGAACCTATATTGGGAAAAATCATTAAGGTTAGCAAAACCTTCGATTGCACGATCCATGGCATTAGCACTTCTCCCGTTGAAGGCGCGGAAGATAATGTTGAGGTCACCTTCCAAGCCATCTTCAATAGTGGAGAGGAAAGGCTAAATGAATATCTCTCCGAATTAGAAAAAGAGACCAAAGCCAAGAACATCCATCTCCTAAGCCATCGATAATCGATACATGTCCCCCATATTCCTCAAAAACTGATATGGGGTTTTATTTTGAAAAAAGGCCTATTTTCCAATCAAACGGATGACAAGTTGTCCTCTATTCTTTAGAATAGGCACGTTAAGAAAGCTGGTATCAATATGAAACGCAATATCCTCCTTGTATCTATCCCCCTTCTCCTTTTGTCCTCGTGCCAAGGCGGAGGAAACGGTGCGGAAGAACCAAAGTTCACGTTCAAGAACGTTCCCTACTTCCAGGCCCATTCTTCGTTAATCGGCGAGGATAAATGCATCGATTTAAGCAAACAAGAGGCCTCAACGTTCCCTTTGGCCTTCCTTCCAGGCCAACCTTATATGCCTTATGTCAAAGTTTCTGATTACGTAAAGGCCTTCAATTCTAAAGCTTCCTTTATTGAAGGGGAGCAAGACGATGGCAAAACCTACCTCATCAATTTCGCCCGCAAAGAAAACAAATTCTCCTTCTGCTTCGATAGCATGAACAAGCAGATGATAATTTCGGGCGATTACGAATCGTTATTACAGGAAGGCGTCTATACCGACTATTCATCAAACGCGATTGAAGCGAAGGTGACCAATGGCTCAATCGGGAATCTGAATGCCCCCTATGCCCTTTCCTATGGGCAAACCGAACTCTCCGCGTTAAGTTACGGAAAAGAGACATACGCCCCTCTTGCTTTGCTTGATTCTGTGTTCTTTAAGATGCTTTCTATCGGCACCTTCTTCGCCTATGACCGCCTTTATCAATATTCGGATCCCAGCACATTCAACAAACTGAAATTCATCGATAAAAAGGGCGACACCCCATATACGATTCCTGAGGGCATGGCCAGACTAATTGAGGAAGAGGAAATGCCGATGTACCTAAGGCGTTATAATAGGGACATCATCACCTTCGTCTTAGACAATTACTATGGGCTTAAATACGCCCTAGATATCAAATCCGTCGCGGATTATCTGAAATCCACCACCTATTATGATGATTTGATCAGCGAAAACCCGACGGTTAGGGCCAACGCAATCTTCAATTTGTTCCAACGCTTCAACGACGGTCATAGCGCCGTTGTGCCGGTAACCACGGCTTGGGGAGAAAGCTCCTCAAAAGACATTCCCCAAAGCATCATCGATACGCGTGAGACCATTGAAAACGCCTTGGGTGCTTCAAGAGCGGCCGTCTACAAGGAACTAGGCCTTAAGGAAACCGATGTCCGTTATAGCAAAGACGGCACGGCCGCTGTATTCACTTTGCGGAAATTTGAGAATTACGAGAATTATTTCGATCAAAAAACGGGTAAACCAACCGTTAGTATCGAAGAGGCCATGAAAGAGGATACCTACTTACAAAGCAAAGCCCATTTTGAGGAAATCGATAAGAAGGGCGGGGTGAAAACCATCATTATAGATATGTCGATTAACGATGGCGGCTCTTCCGCGACCATGGGTAGCCTCCTCACCCTTCTCTCCAAAGACAACAAATCCATGATTTATCTTCAGGATATCCATACGAATGCCGTGAACACAGTCGAGACCAGACTTGATACGAACCGCGATGGCAAGATAGATTCGCAAGACGTCACCTATGGCAAATACGATATCTACCTCCTTGTTTCTCCGGCCGCCTTCTCCTGTGGAACGGCTTACCCCTTCTTTGCCGATAAACAGGAATTCGCGAAGGTCATCGGGCAAAAGCCGGGCGGAGGCGAATGCGTTCTCGGGCAGGCCCTTTTTCCTTCCGGACAAGCTTGCTATCACTCCTCAACAATGCGTGTATGCTACCCGGAGAAAGACGGATACGATTACGATGAAGGCGGTGTCACACTTTACGAGACCTTTGATTACAACGAGTTCTACGATCTTGAGAAAATGCTCACAAAACTAAAAGAAGGCGAATAAATAGCTCTTCGAAATGCCAAAAGAGTTTGATAAGTAAGTTCTTTTCAATACGCTGAATCAGTTCCCGTTTTTCGGGGCGAAACTCAAATAATCCTTATCGGCGTTATTCACGTCGAGATACACATTGACGGACATATTCTGGTTCACTTCTTTTTCGTAAACCTTATTGTGCCAATCCTTTAATCTTGTTCCCCTGTTATCGGTGACCGTTAGTTTATCACCGGCGACCAAATCGACGTCGGGGATGAGGTATTTGCCAGTGGTTTCAAGGGGGATTGCCGCATATCTCATGCTTATCCCGGAGCGGGAATAGCCGCCAACCGTACCGGTTAAGCAATAAGCTGGATATTGCGAAGCGCTGACATAGACGATGCATGTCGCGGTAAAACCGCCATCAACGGTTTTGGCGGTGATGATGGTCTTGCCCACTTTGCTATTGACGCTAGCAACGACTCTACCGGCGGAAGTCACGGTCGCGATGCTTGTATCGCTTGAACGCCAAGTCACATCTTTATTAGTCGCGTTATTTGGATAAACGGTAGGCGTGATTATGAATTCGGTTCTAGTGAGCAGGTATTTCCCGGAATTGCTTAAGGAAATGCCGGAAACGGGAACCACGTCTGGGGTCGTCCCCTCGACTTTACTAATATAGATATGCCCACCTTCGAATTCGTTGTAGTCGCTATAAATATCGTAAACTCCGCTCTCGAGGACCTTGATGTTATCGTCATTTGGCGCAGTGGCGACTAATCCTGCTTTCACCGAACTCTTAATCGCGGAATATCCATACCATGTGTCGCCGAACATATGGATTTTGAAGACATCATTTGCATGAAGAGAAACACCTTGGATCATGTATTCCGTTGTTGAGGCAGGATTATTCACCATGGGTTTGTCGGTCCACTGGGTTTCCCCATAGAATAAGCCATGCAAGACATAATTATCTATGGTCACAGGGTCTTTGACTGTTACGATGCATTGATCCGAATAACCTCCGTCGACCGTTTTTACCTTAATGGTAGTTTCCCCCGCCTTAATAGGCTTGATGGCCCCATCTTCGACCGTTGCCACTTCGATATTGCTACTTTCCCAGGTCAATGCTTTGTTGGTCGCGTTTTCTGGAAACACCGTCGCGGTGAGTATGGCAGAATAATCATCCGTATAGATTTTCAAAGAGGACTCATCCAATTCGACTGAGGTAACGGACACATAAGAATCCGAACTGCTTGAGGATTCTTCTTCCGAGCTAGTCTTGCTTGATTCGCTTTCGGCAGATGAAGACCCCTCGCTGCTTGAAGAGGTTAGGCTTCCTTCGGAGCTAATGGACGAGATTTCGCTAGTTGAAGTAGAGCTCGAATTACCACCGGAACAGCTCACAAGGAAGAATGAGATTACTAAATTTAAAAGGACACCAATCTTTTTCATGTTAACTATTATAGTTAAGAAATTAGTCAAATAAAAAGAAGATATAAAAACCCTTAATATCAATCTGAATTAGGTAAATATTGAGGGTATGTCTCGCTTATTTTTGATGTGAAGGCTCAATCGTCTTCCCCATCGTAATAATCGTGCACATAACCGCAGCGGATGCAACGATGGGTCGCTTCTTCAAAGATATGCGGTTGCCCATCTGGGCAGCAGGCCCAGAACTGATCGTAGGTGACGTCCCAAACCATGCAGCTGTCGTTGGACCAGCACCAGCTGTCTTCTTCGCAGGTGGCTGCGCAGCCATCCCTCTTTCAATCGCGGTCCGCGCCGCCGCTAACGGCGTCATGCTCGTCCAGATCCAGTTTCTCGTTTTTCCAAGAGCGATGCTTCTCAATCTCTTGCCAAATGCGTTCGGCATCGAGGTCAGGGCGATCGGAAAGGCACTCCTTCACCTCCTCAAGGCTATCGGATTTGATTAGTTTTTCTTTAAGTAGGTCGTTTAACATAATTGAGACCTCCGTTTTAATCAAAACCGATATATTTAAAATCACCAATTATTCCACCTTAGATTTTGAAACCTAAAAGTACCCCGAATCATTGAACCCATGGTTCAACTGGGGTACTTTTTAGATAATTAATTTTGAATTGTTTTTGTATTAGAAGACCATAATCATTGCAAGGTCGAAATTCATTGATGCGACATGAAGATCATTCCAATCTTTGGTTTGATAACCGCGATAGAATTCTTCAAAGAGCCAATGTTCATCGTTTCTCCAATACCAATGTGCTTCGTGGTAATGGACTAATCTATTGATGTTATTTGAAACCGCTCCATAGCTAACTTGATCTAAGGTTCCAACTTCGCCTTTGATAACCCAGCCATCCCAGAATTGTTTTTCAGCTTTATTTCTAGAGCCTTTACCGAACGCATCGGTTAGTTCGTGCAATTTGAAATAATCAGAACCTGGCCAAGGTCTTTGTAATGGATAACATTTAAAATCGGTTGTTAATGGATCGCCAGCGTTAATTGCACTTGCTCCATTATAGGAATAGATGAAACGTGGCGTATTAATGTCATATCGTTTTCCTTCGTGATGGGTTTCTTGAACAGTTGCCCATTCACCCTCGCTTGATACTCTTTGACAATTCTTCACATATTGATCCCAGTCAAACAAGGTTTTATTCTTCAAGATATATTGAGTATTGGTCTCACCTGAAATCATTTTCTTTCTTTCCATAATTACGCGGACGTTATTCGTGCTAACAAGGAAGGAAGAGAGTTGAGCAAGAGTTAGCATATTTGGTGCTTTTTGGTCGGCTTTGAAATTTGGATCAGCAAGATTAACTTCATAAGCATATGTACCATCAACATGGAAATTCTTCTTATCCATAGAGACTTTGTATCTAGTTTCAATAGTGCCGATACGAATGAATGAATCGGTGACATAGCAATAATCTAAACGTGTGTTTTTTCCTTGTGGAAGTTTGCTCATATCACCTTCATATTTTTGAATCCAAGTATTTTCATGGAGATAATCGGTCGCTGCTTTATATGAAGTGTAGATACGATTCATATTGAAGACGTTGTCGTTATATGCTTTGATCATCAATGCGTTGTTATAAATCTCGAGGATTTTAGTAGCATATTGAGCATGTGCATTATGAATCTTTTCTTCAACTTCACTTTGGAAATTGTATTGTAAAGTGAGCATCTTATAAATGAATGAGGCTGCAGCTTCACCAACATAGTTTCCAGTGCCAGAGAAGCGCATAAAATAATCATCAGCAGCTGTTAGATAAGCGACATATTCTTTAGCTTTATCTTCTCTACTTAAAGCAAGATATTCACATCTCATGAAACAAGCTTGATAAATATCTTCAGCGGTTTGTTTGATATTTGTATCGTCAATTATTGGAGCGTCATCACCACTTAAAACAACACCGCCATTTGCAAGACCTTCTTGAATTGCCGTGATTGCTTTTACTTTAACGGAGTCATTAATTTGCATTGCTTTTCGATAAGTAGAATAGGTGCTATCAAATAATTCGGCCGGATTATTGAATTTAATGTTGTATGTTTTGACAGATCCTTCTTCGACATCTTCATCAAGAAGCCTATTGTGTTTTTCATCGAAATAAGAAACGCCAGCAGCATTTGCTTTTGCACTCTTTGAATAATGAATATCAAGAGTATCGCCGAAATCATATTCTCCGATTGCACCGCCTTTAAATAAAGAGGCAAGATAAGCATTGGTCATATCGCCAAATTCACTTTGTAAATCGTAAATTGGCTTTTCAAATCTATTTTGGAATTCTGTTAATCTATCACGATATCTTTCGAACATATCTTGATCGTGATTCATACGTTCCTTAACTATGAGAGTATCAACTTTATAATTGAGTGCCATAAGGTCACGACGGATTTCAACGACGTTGCCAGAAACGAATTGAACGGCTTCAGCGAGGGATTTTAAACCTTCTTCCATCTCGTTCATTCCAACGAGCATTGATGAAATAGACATACCAAATGAAATTGCGCCAAGAATACCAACAGTAATCATTTGTCCGGTTCCCTCGCAACCAAAGATTCCGCCTAGAACACCTAGAACACCACCAAGAACTGCGGAAATAATACCTAAAACTGTTCCAGCTGAGTGGGCAGCATTAGTGATTTCAGAGTCGAATTGAGCGATGTTACCATCATCAACTTCAGCAGCTTTATTAGCGAAAAGGTAATTCTTTAATAAAGCATTATCATGTTCATCAGTGTAATAACTAATTAATGTGAAGTGTGAATAGGTACCAATTAATGGGATTTCATATTCACCAACTGTTAAGGCGCCATCTAAAATCATGATTTGGCCTTGCTTTTCTTCTGAGACACCGTCCCATGCAAGAATATAACCGTTACCAGTTAGGTTTCTAGAGATCGTAGCTTTAGATAAATCGAAGAAAGGTTCTTCAGCAATACTAGGAATGTATAATGAATCGGCTAATGATTTTTCAGTATCGATTTCTAAAATACCTTTTTCAGTTGGGAAGAATTCTAAATATGTTTTGTTATCTTTTGTATAAGCATTAGCCTCGATTTGAGGTTCAATATAGCTTAGATCAATAGTGACTAAACCAAGGAAATAGAAGGAGATAGAGGCTGCTTCTAAAGCACTGGTGAAATCATCAGCCGATTCATATTCGCCTGTATCTAAAATTAATTTAATAGTGTTATCTTCGACATTAGGAATTGCTTCTTTACAAACGATACCTTCAATTTTGACATCACTTGGAGAAACTATAGAAGGAACTTCAGCATCATAGAAAGCCATTTCAAAAGAAGCTTCTTTATTGCTTAAATCAACATTATATGTGTAATTGAGCATTACAGCAGTTGGATATTCGATTTGATATGGGAAGACAAATGATGAATCATTGTCTTTAAAGGATGTGGCGTTAAAGCCGACATAACCGATAGTTGAATCTTCTTTGACTAAACCACGGATTCTAACCTCGATATGAGCGTCATCGCTGGTTAAAGAATAGACATGACAATTCCCAAATGCGCCGGTAAGAATAACATCATCCGTTGTGAATGAATCTGCTAATGTCCCGTTTTGATAAGAATAGACAAAACTCCATTCGTTGAAATAACCATTAGCCTTATCTGTATTTAAGGCTTTGACTTGGAGTTCACTAGCGTTTTCTTCGGAATAAATATTAGAGAATAAAGCATAACCAATTTTTCCTAATGAACTTGCGCTTGGAGCTAAAAGCAAGGCATATGCACTTTCAGTAGAAACATTTGGAATTGTGACATATAAACTCTTTGAATTCGCGCTTGTAGAAATATAATAATCATCCGCGCATACAGATTTTAATTGCTCATAAGTTACATAATCACCCTCATCACTACTTGTTGTTTCCGAAAATTCTTTAGAGAAATCCCTAACAAGAGCTTGAGAATTAGTGATGTTTTGATTAAAAGTAACTCCATTACCTTTAATCTCTACTAATAAGTCACCTTCATTGGTTAAAACTTTGCTAGTTAAGGCGACAGCGCTTTCGACCGTGTTCTCGTTAATAGCAAAAGTTTCATCATTGCCATTTGAACCACATGAGCCTAAAGCAAGAGCTAAGCTAAGAAGAGCAATGAAATGTTTTCTTGGTTTAAACATAAAGTTACTTCCTTCCAATTAGAATTATGTGTTTACACATTTTCATGTATATTATAACCAATTAAGGAATTGACTAATACCATTTGTGGCCGCATTTTTTACATCTATATTGAATATAGTTTTCATCGACCCCTTGCCATAGTCTTTCACCTTGTTCTTTTCCGACTTGTCTTTCGGTATAGTCCTTGCTACCACAATTTGGGCATTTAATACTGGAGAAACAACCACCACCATTAACGGCTTCTAGTTGTTCATCTGTTAATTTAATACCTTCGGCTTTAGCGATTGCCAATAAATCTTTTTGGTTTTTGCAGGCTTTAACTTTAGCAATTTGTTCCTCGGTTAAACCTTTTAATAATTCTTCTCTCATGTGCAAATTCTCCCTGTTGATTTTACATTAGCAAATAAGTTGCCACAGATGTGCCACAAAAAAAGATTGACGCTTACGAATCAATCTTATTTTTCTATTTTGGAATGGGTGGAAGGAATCGAGCCCTCATCAACGGTTTTGGAGACCGCTGAGTTCCGCAAAGAAACCGCTCGGATCATTCATGTCCATTATCGCAAGCAGTTTGGCAACGCCGTCTACGATAAAACCATTGTTTTCGAGCCATTCCATGGTCTTGTCAACGTCGTCGATTGCCGTTTTGTCTATGGTCAAGTAGCGTTCTTCCTCCTTGCCAGACACGGACAGCTTAACAACTACATAAGATTCCGATGGACCTAGGAGATAGAGTTCCTCATAAAGGGAGAACAAACCAAGGAAGAGGGAGAGATCCTCCTTCTCAATCTCCATCGGAGCGAACTTGAATTTCTTTTCCTTCCCCGTTGTAAAGTTCTTGTAAGGCGATACCGCGGTTTTCGCCTTGCGCTTCCGTTCTTGATAAAAGTTATCAATGACGTGCGTCCCCTTAACGACTCTCAGCTCAACGGTTTCTAAATTGTTGATTCGCTTCTCCTCGCGAAAAAAGGCGGTCGACGATTCCTTAAGAGGATATTCGAAAAAGGAGACAACCCTGCCGTCCACCTCGCCCGTTATCCTAAGGCCCTTCAAATCATAGACGTCGCCTCCTTGATGCGTCCTTACCACCTTGGCTCTCGGATTCTTGACAGAAATAGTCACGGTTTCATTTTGATACAACTTCGTCTTCAATTTGATGGTCAAGATGGAGCGAATGATGACCGGGACGGCAAAAGCGCACGGAAACACGATTTTGGACCAAAGCGGACCAGGCAAAAGCACGATGATGATCGACATAAAAAGGAGGATGGAACATATTATTGCCACCATATCGTACGTGAAATACAAACTCAAAATAAGATCGATTTGTTTTTTGGATCTTCCTTCGATCGGATTCTTGCTGCCCATTTTCTATCTCTGACCTAATTGCTTTAAAGCGTCAGCAGCCATTGTGGGAGCGAACGCATTCCCTGCGTGGTACTGACTTTTTTCAACGCCGATAATTATATTTTTTTAGATGCCGTTTGTCTTGCTGACCAGCAGCAATCTCTGCCGACGTGGACGAAAAACTCTCCGCCGGTGAGTTTGGAGACATTTTGGCGAAACAATGGGTAAGTATGGATGACGTGCCCAGGGTAGCCGCAGTTCGCTACGAGTTCGGACAAATAGGAAATCTTGGGTCCTAGGTCGACGGATTGATCATGCAAAACAAAAGAGACCACGTAAAGCGGCGAGTGTGGATCAGCGGGGCCAAAATCGCCTCCTTCATCCACGAAAATGCTAAGCGTTTTCTTCTGTTTGCTGGCCATGGAAATGAAAAGCAGGGATTTTTCCCTGCGCCTCGGTGGACCATGATCTTTCGATCAGCCCACCTATATTATAAAGAAATATCAGCAAGAAACAATAACACCAGGGGGATTAAGACGAATTTCGCACTAACGCTTTTATCTAAACCAAAAAAAGGATTCAAACCTTTGTAATGCGGTTCGAATCCTTTTGCTAACTCACGTGGCAGGGGCTGAAGGAATCGAACCCTCATCAAAGGTTTTGGAGACCTCTGTTCTACCATTGAACCAAGCCCCTAATTGCCATTCCTCTGTTCGAGGAACGGAGTGAATTATACTATTGCCTTTTCTAACTATCAACGAGGAGAAATAGGCGTTTCTAGCAAATATTATATCGCTTGCCTTTTTAAGACCAATGTGCTGATACGACGTAAGGCGTAATAAACTGGGAGGATTTCCAAACGGCCGAGGAACATGCAGACGGACATGATCCATAGGACAAGGTAATAACTCCACATCGCGTTGCCTCCATTGTTGAAGACGCTGATTCTTAAACCAAGGAAGTCCACGATGGTATTTCCCGTACCAGAGAGGGAGCTAGACACGAGATAGAGGCTTTCCGTCGCATTGAAATAGGAACCATCCCCTCCTTTTGGAAGGAATACCAAGATAATGGTAGGCACCATCAAGACAACAAGGTAAAGGATGATGTAATTGACGTTTTCCTTATATAGGTCATCGGTAACTTCAACTGGTTTTCCTGCGCGCATGAAATAATGAGGATAACGGAACCTAGATGGGGAGAATTTATGGAGGATGCTCCACCAGAGGTATTTAAGGGCGATGACCACACGCAACTGCTTGATAGCACCGGCGGTAGATCCGACGCCACCACCGATGATCATTAGGATAATCGATAAGGCGACGACGCCTTGTCCCAAGATGATAACGGATGGGGCATTGCCAAATCCGGTCGTGGTCACACAGGAAATCATTTGGAAGACAGAATAACGTAACGAAGTCGCGAAGTCTTGTCCCTTGCCGTCATCAAATTGATACATCACGAGGAACAATCCAAGGATGGTGAAAAGCAAAATTACGAACCCCATGAAGCGAAGTTCGGCGTCTTTGATGACGTTTTTCCATTTCATGGTGAGGGCATTCCAGATTAGGAGGAAGCTCGTGGCCCCAAGAATCATGACGATCATGATGGTTATTTCGATACCGACCGGGCTAACGAATCCAAGGATCGGATTCGGATTGCTATATTGGTAGAAGCCACTTATTCGCGTGGAGAATCCTCCGGTAGCCATGCCGGCGATCGAATGGCAAAGCGATTCGAACCAATCCATGCCAAATAGCCACATCGAGATGGTGCCTAAGACAATGATGATCATGTAGATTCCGAATGTGGCTTTCGCCGTTTTGGCTAGGTTAGGGAGTAGACGGTCGTTATGGCCTTCGGTCGCGAATAGTTGCATTCCAAAGCGATCGCTGACCGCGGAAGCGACAACCAAGACCAAGCCAACGCCGCCAAAGAATTGGGTGATGGCCCTATATAAAAGGAAGACATGGGAGCAATACCCTTGGCCAGCATCAAGGAAAGAGGAGAAAACCGGTTCTCCTGCACCTGTGAAGCCATGCAAAACTGTGAAGCCAACCGCGCAATAACCAGAAACCGATTCAAAGACGGATTCCGAGAAACTCATGGAAAGCGCACCGTCGTTGCCTCCAAAGAAGGCGACTTTATCGGCCAGGAAGAAAGGAAGCGCCCCAACTAAGACGGTCGTTAACCAAATAAAGACAAGCAAGACACTATCTTGGAATTTGGCTAGTTTTCCTTTTTGCCTTCCTTTTGTTAATAGGAAGCCAAGGACCGTTCCAAGGATCAACGCGCTTCCGCCGGGGATAAGGAAAGCGGGGAAGCAAATCCATTCTCCGGGGAAGAAAGGAATAATGAGCAACGGCAACAATGTGATGCCGCCGACAAAGGCCAAGAAAACGCAGAGATAGCCAAAAATCAGGCGCATGCCTCTACTAGTTTGGTTTTCATTCAATTCGAATTCGTCCATAATTGATATTTGGCCTAATTATTTCCTACGGAAAGCAATTTTAATGCAAAACCTATAATAAGCAACTTTTAAGGGTTATTGGAGAGACCTTGCAACCTTGTTGACCATTCCCATATCGGCTTTGCCGGCATAATTCATTTTGAAATGTTTCATGACCGAAGGAATAGAACGGTCTTCCAGGGAAAGGATGATGGTTTTTATTTCATCTTCGCTAAGCATCTTGGGAAGGAAGGACACTATCGCTTCCTTTTGGCGGAGCGTGGCATTATAGGAATCTTCTCTTCCAGCCTTCTTATAACCTTCCGCTTCTTCATCCAATTCTTTAGCGAATTTCATGATAATCGATATCACGGGTTCGTCGGAATCCTTGACTTCGTTCCCGGAAGTCAAAAGAATTTGGTAACGGCTCAAGATCATCGAATAGGCGTTTTTACGGTCTTCGTCGTGGGCTTTCATGGCCTCGATCTTGGCTTTCTTTATTTCATCTATAAGCATAATTAATTCCTCCTAATTGGTTCTAACCATAAAAGGCATAAGCAAGAACCTAATTCTATTTGGTTTTCTTTTCCTTTGGGGCTTTGGCTGATTTCTCAGTTTTGGCGGGTTTAGCCGCTTTGTCCTTTCTGGATTTCAAAACGGTATGGATATGCGCTGGTTTGCTATGCGGATCAGCGATACGTTGAACGAATTTCTTGACCTTCGCCTCATCTCCAGGGGCGCAGACAAGGAGCAAGGTATCCTTAGCCTCAATCATGGAATCGCCATTGGGGATGATGACGGTTGGGGAACGGAAGATCGCCGCGACCGAGCAATAACGGGGGAAGCGGATCTCACGAAGGGTCTTATCGCAAATCTCGAAATTAGAGAGGACGACCGCTTCGATGACCTTGATCTTGTCGTTTTCCAAAGACATCGTGCGCATTATGTTCTCGATGCTCGCTTCCTCTTGGATGATTTGACCAAGAAGATAAGGCGAAGAGATAACCGAATCGATGCCTAACTTTTTATAAAGGTCGACGTTTGAAGGGTTGGTAACCAAGCAGATGGTCTTTTTCGCGTTAAAGACGCGTTTAGCCATCAGACACGAGGCGTAATTATCGGTATCGGAAGGACAAAGGGAAATGAAGACGTCAGCATCGAAAGCATTTGCTTCTTCCAAACAATATTTCTTCCACGGTTCTCCGTGGTAGACAGGGATTTTCCTACGTTTGCCGATTGTTTCGACAACCGCTTCGGAAGGGTTGATGACGATGATTTCGTTCTTCCCGTCGGCGAACATCCCGACGAGGTATTCGGCTTCTTTGGAGCCACCGGCGATGACTACTTTCATTTCCTTTCTCCCCTTTCCAATAGACCAGCGCGGAGAAGGCTGAACCTATCTTTAGATAGCTGGAACGGATAGATGACCTTGATGGATGTACCTTGGACGAGGATGCCTTTATCGGGATCGTCGAAACGGACATAGACATAAGGAACTTCGTGGACGACAGAGCAAAGGTGTGCCAAGAAAAGGTTGATGTTATCGTCTCCGGTCGTGATGATGACTTCACGCGCATTGGCGATGCCTGCTTCAATTAAGCTGGACTCGTCGGTCGCATCGAAATTATAGACGACACCGGAGAAAACCTCGGTGAGATAACTACGGCAATTTGGGTCAGGATCGACGACAATGACGCTGTCCCCTTGAGCCGATGAATAGTTGGCGATGGCTCCGCCTAAGCGGCCACAGCCGACGACGATTGTCAGGTTTCTCATCTAGTCCCCCTCCTCTTTTCGCGCAGGCATTATATGCCTAGTAATCTAAAAGGACAACTCGCCCGCACCTTCAAGGAGGATATATTCCACCCTTTTGTTGCGGGAGGTTATCTCGGCGTATTTCGCTTTGGTGTCTTTTTTCTTCAAACCTTTCCAGCCCATATCGCGATAACGGGTTAGGCACCAACGGATATATTCGATTGTCGCATTTGTCATATGGAAATATCCGACGTAAGTATTGAAATAATTAAGGGCGGTCTCCGGTTTGAAGTCCTTCTTATCATATGTATAGGAAGCCGAAAGCATATCGCAGACATATTCGGTCGCATATTTCCAAGGCATCGTCATTATGATGACGTTCCCTTTGGCCCAATCGCACCAATACTCCCAATGGTGTTTGTTGTGCTTTGCATGGTGCTGACAGACCGTGGAGAAAAAATCGTTGTTCCTTCTCTCGTTGACTATCGGAGACATGTTGCCAACGTAATATTTCGCGCTCGTCCAAAACTCGGTCGGTCCATATTTGCTTAGGTCATGTCCAAGTGAATGAAAGAAAATCCCGCAATGGAAAGCGTTTCTTATGACCTTATGACGGTGCTTGGTGATGAGGATGAAATGCTTAAATGGGTGACCCATGTATTTATTCTCCAAGCAAAATGAGGCTAAGGGCCTTGCCGACGTCTTCCCTGATCACATAATCGCAATAACGGTCATATGGGGTAGGACTAAGATTGATGATAATGGTCCTCGAACCATGGAAGTAATTAGGGAAGGAAGCGACTGGATAAACCGCCATCGAAGTTCCCCCGATAATCAAAGTGGTGGCCCTGCTCATTGCAATCAAGGCGTTTTCGATGACATCTTCATCAAGGCCTTCTTCATATAAGACAACATCCGGTTTCAGTAAACCACCGCAAGAGCATTTAGGGACCCCGTGCGGCTCTAATTCGTCTAGGGTGTAATGTTTATGGCAGGATAAACAATGATAATTCATTACCGATCCATGGGCTTCATAGATTCTTTTGCTGCCCGCCTTTTGGTGGAGGCCATCGATATTTTGCGTGATGATCGCCAAATGTTTATCGGGATGCTCTTTTTCGAATCGAGCAAGAGCGAGATGGGCGAGATTGGGCTTAGCGTCT
>ONFU01000038.1 GCA_900317165.1 uncultured Erysipelotrichaceae bacterium | reverse complement strand
CTTAATCGTCCTAGGGTCAGTCTCTGATGGATCTATTCGCCCCGTATGCGACGAAAAAAGGCCTAATGTATTTGACTATCGTTGATTATACAACCGCCCAAGTGCGCAAAAGAAAGCAGGCCAACGGCCTGCCTATGCTAAGGTTGAGTCGCTTCCCCTAGGATTTTGCGCAGTAGTAGCTTATTGACCTTTGACGTATATCTTGATCCCGTCTTTTAAAATCTCTTCGGTCAGATGTAGGTTTTCTTTTAACTGTTCTGTGTTTAATAAATCAACCTTTTTGCATAAAGTTTGTCTTAACCGTTCGGCCAAACCGAAAAATGATAAACCTGTAACAGGAGTCTTTACCAAAAGATCGACATCGCTTTTCTCGTTAGCCTCCCCTCTTGAATAAGATCCGAATAGATAGCAGTAGGCAACGTCATAATCCTTTAATACAGTGGCAACGGCCTCTTTGATTTGTTCTAAAGAAAGGATTCCATGTTCTTCATCAACAAACCCGATTTTAGAGAGCTCGTCTATAAAATACCTATATTTAATGGTGTCGATCTTCTTTTCTTTGTTTTCATAATCCTTATATGAGCGAAGCGATACCCTTAGGTATTTGGCGGCTTCCGCCTGAGTAAGGCCTTTATTCTTCCTTAACGTTTTTAAAGCGATTTTGTTCATGGGCATATAATAAGAAGAATGCACTATTTTGAAAAGAAAAAGTGCATTATTTGCACTAATAGTCATTAATTCAGGTGCACCAACATAACGGGCAGTTTTTATTCATTAATGAATAATTCTGAATTCGGGGGTAATTCAAACGGGACTTTCCATGGTTTAAAATATTGGGGAATCGGAGGTATTTACCATGAAAAGAGTTACTAGAAACGAATCTTTACCCGCTAGGCAATTCGGGGAAGAAGTGATTAAAGAATTGCATGAAGTCTTCAAGGGAATCTACAAATTCGAAGTCCGTTTGGTGGGTTCAGCTAGATGGAACACCATCTTAAAGGAAGAAGGAAAACCCTGGGATATCGATTACCAAATCCTTCTTACGAAAAATTCCAAAGCCTACAAGCTAGATAAATTTGGCAATCCCACGAAGATAAAGGAAGATTTCTTCAATTATTTCAACAATCGTTTTAAGGATAAGAATGGTTTTAAGGTCGAGAACTCGACCACCGCGATAACGCTAATCAACAGCAATTCCGGTTATTCCTTTGATTTCGTCATCATCAAGGATGGGAATCAAATCATCAGAAGGAACAATAACGACGGTTCCGGAAGGAATATGTATACCTGGAATGAGCTAGGGGATTACGATAATGCCTATTATCAGTTTTTCCGTCTTACCCAAAAGGAAAGGATAAACCTAATAGAAGAGCATATCCTTCCAAGAAAGAAGAAGGAAAAGGCTAAAGTGGATTATGACCCAACGAAGAGGTCATCCTGCGAAGTCTTTATCGAAGAGGTGAATAACTATGTCTATCGAAAAGCAAATCGTTGATTATAAGGATAACGTGGAAGATATCGAACATTGGGTTACCTTAAAAGGCGAATTCCGTTATGAAGCCATAATCGCCTTTTTAAAGGAAAAGGGTATCGAACGCACCTGGAAAAACGTTACCAATTACATCAAATACGATAAGAGGATCCTCGTTAATTCCTTTAAATATCTTGTCGTCCTCGAAGAGATGTATAAATCCTTTATTTATAAATATGGCGTTAAAAAGGGAGTCCAAAAACTATCCTTTAGAAAAACATGTGATAGATACATATTGCTGGGCGAATCCGCCAATTACGATGAGATCAATCTAAGAATTATAGAAGAAAACAAAGAATCGATTATCGAGTTCAGAAATAAAGTTGTGCATAACAATATTTTGATCAACCGAAATTACGAGGGTCGCTCATTGGAAGAAATCTTAAAACTCTTCGTTGAGGTTTTACCAAAGTCTTACCGTGATGGATTCATAAAGGACATAAACGATTGTTCAAAGGGTCTGGTGGAAGAAAGCTGGCATATTATCCTGTAACGTGATCAGCCTAATGAATTTATTATTTCAAATGCAGTCGAAAAAAATAAACGAATCTTGAGGAAAATTGAAATTCTAAAAGGTTCTAAAAACATACTTTTGGAAATTCTGCCGATGTGTTAGCCGACAAATATGCCCTGTCGATGATGAAATCGGGACGTGGGGTTTACAGAAAAGCCAATTCCAGCCAAGGTTTCGTTGAAAGGGCGGCCGAGAGATACGATGTCATTATGGAAGCTTACGACCATGAAAATTATCTTGACCGCGAAGTCAACGATTCGCCTTCGTTCTTCGTCAATGGTATTATGAATTCAAACAGCACCGAACCGTTAATTGTCCTAGGCGTTGCGTTGTTTGTAGGGGCCTGTGCTTTTGGCCTCTTCACTCTAAAAAGGTTGAAAGAGAAATAGCTCACGGCTTTGAAACCTCTTTCCTTGATCTTCCCCGTTTTTGATGACTATATCTGGAATATGAATATAAAGCCGTGGGAAATAAACGCACAAGAGTTTCAAAACAAAGTGTAAATCGGACACAAAAACGATTATTTACCTTGGGGGCCCAACTAAAAGGGGCTCTCCGAATTCTAATGGGGCTGGGCGAGAAACCATATCCCAAAGCTCCAAACCTAATGGGGTCAGCAACGGTCGTCTGAAAGGGCGACCGTTTTCCATTATCTAGATGCATTCGATCGAATGGGGTTGATTCATTAACCGCCCGAAGCTAAAGCCCTCTTAGGCTATTCGTTCTTTATCTATAAAAGGCTATCGAATGGCGGATCAATCGATGCGGATAACCGCGAAAAGCTCCAAAGCTCGATGGGGCCGCCCGAAAAAGCCAGCCCCATTAGAATTTGGACCCCCATTTTTTGTTGTTTTATAGGCTCAGTGTTAATCGGAAAAAAGAATGCCTTGATATGTTCAAGCGAGCAAAAAAATGCAGACTTGTTTCTCTCTCTCTCTTATTAAAATAGATTCAATAAAAGGCTTATTTTAAATTGCCTTTTGTGGGTTTGCGATATTAGTAAACCCACAAATACAAAAAAAGAAGAGGAAACGATTTATGAAGAAATCAGTTCTGTGCCTTATAGCAGGCGGGCTCGTTCTCGGAACAATCGGAACAGTTGCAGGAACGTTATCAACAAATAGACAATTATCTTTGCTGCCTGACGGTGACGGAGATTTTAATGCCACGTTTAATAATGAAACATCTCCTAGCTTCGAAGGCGGAAACTGCTGGGGAACGACAGTCGTTAAATCCTTTGGCGACTTCACGAACATCGAGTTTTATGATTGCGAGGATTACGGGAATGCCTTTGTTCATATCGGCGGAAATGGATATTTCTTCAAACAGCAAGCTTCCAACGACTTAACATGCGCGACCATCACATATAGCGGAAGTATCAAATTCATAACTAGTTATTCGTCCGATTTCTCCGATAGCGAATATGTGATTCTCGATTCCGGTTATACCGCTCATTCCGGTGGACAATATCATACCGAGACCATTTATCTTAATGGCAATTATTGGAAGATTGAACATGCTCCAGGTACAGAAGCGGTCATTGCTTCTCTTTCCATTGATTATGATTGTTCAGAAGCCGCAACAAGACCTGCTTCCGCGGATCCAACCGCATATTCGGCCTCTGACAATTGGGCAAAGCTTGTCGAATTAAACGGAAAGCTCTATTTCACGTTTGATCTCGTTTTCGACGGAAAGTATTCCAATAAGAATAACTACGCTTTATATTCAACTCAGGCCGGTGTAATGACAGTCGACAACATCAGAGCTGAGTTCCTTAAATACGGAGAAGGAACCGTTGCTCCATTCTTCAATTTGACTGATTGGTATGCTTCTTTGGGTGATGATGCTAAAAATGCTATGAAAGCCCATAATTGGGTTGATATTAGTTCGGTTACTTTCAATTACGACCCCGGCACAGGATTAGACAATTTTAACGGCAACGCCAATATCCAAAGCACTGGTAGCGTCGCTACGACCTATCATCTTCTTGATAATGACCTTCAAATGAACATCTGGAAAGATGGCGGCAACGCCGTTCGATTCTCCATCGGCAAGGTTATCAGCGGATTTAATGATGATGGAAACGGAAATCTTTATGAAGCCGGTTTTGAACCTAACAATTCACCGGAAGACCATTACTTCAAACTTACTTTCCAAGTTAAGAAAGAACAATGGCAACCAAATGTCTATCAATTCTATCGCCGGGCTTTCAGCGTAAAGACGGATCACGGATCATTCCTATATCCATATCATGTTACTTACGAAGAAAACACATATACGGAATTGGGTTATAGAAATATAATCTCCCTTTACTTCAGCTTCTCTGCTTTAGCCGCCTCTTCTGGAGGAGACGAAACCTGCTATATGCATCTCTACTATTTCGAAAGCCCGTGGAACGGGGGGAATGGCGATTTCAAGAGAGCCGGATCTCCTTTTGGAAATACCGGAAAAGTCCAGAATTGGTCATACACCGAAGATGGAAATAAATACGAATACGGATATTTATACGATATTCCTGTCGTTTACATTTCCAAAGTCGCATCCTGAACCTGTTATTTAACGAGTTTAATAGGCGACAGCAGACCTTGAAAAGGCCGTGTCGCCTTTTCTATTGGCTTTTGGGTTTACCTAAGCAACTGTAGCCTAAGTAAAACCAATCTATTGTTATCAACAATTCAAGTAAACTGTATAAAAAATACACTTGCATATTGCAAAAAATGGCGACGGTATCGCAATTCCTAGTGTATAAAAAATACACTTAGAGATAAAACCACGCCAAGGAAGATCGTTATGGGGCACCAACCCGCCTTTCTTTATGTTAGAATAAAGAAGAAGGACAAAGAATATATGGGATTATCTAGGAAACTCATCCTTGTTATAAACGGTAAAGGCGGATGTGGCAAAGACACGATCTGCAATATCGTCGGCAAAAGATATAAGACGATCAATATCTCGGAGATCACCCCAATCAAGGAAATCGCCTCCGTTGGGGGATGGAAGGGGGAAAAGACCGATAAGGCCAGGAAATTCCTCGCGGATTTGAAGGCGTTGTTCGTTGATTACAACAACCTTCCTTATGAATACGCCTTAGGCTATATCAAGGATTTCATCAACGACGATAACGAGATCCTATTCATTCACGCGAGGGAACCTGAGGAAATCGCTAAACTCGTCAATGGTTCCCCCTATAAGGTCAACACCATCCTCATAAGAAGGGAAGATAAGCTCTTCACCTCCAAAAGGCATTATGGCAACCACGCGGATGACGATGTCGAGAATTACCCATACGATTTCATCTACGAAGGCCATAACGATTCCGAGGAAGCCCTTGAGAAGGACTTCATGGATTATTTCGAGAATAACCTTCTTAAGAATTTGGATTAAGGAAACCTAATCAGCCAATCTAGCCCTTTAGGAGGGCTTTTCTTTATAAAATACACACATTGTATACGCGTTGTATAGACAATGAGAGAAAAATAAAGGATAATTGATGCAACAGGAGGAAAAGAATAATGGCAACGATAAATGTTAGGATGAACGATGATACGAAGAAGAAAGCGGAAGAAGTGTTCGCTAAGCTTGGCATAACCCCATCCGCCGCTATCAATTTGTTTTATAATCAGGTCATCATAACTAACGGAATTCCTTTTTCTCTTAAGATCTATTCGCCAAACGAGACGACCAAGCTTGCCATCCGTGAGATTGAACAGAGTAAGAAAAACCCCGCGACATACAGGGCTTTCGATTCGGTTGATGATCTCATGGAGGATTTGCTGGATGAAGTACCAGATCAAGAGAACTAATCAGTTCAAAAAAGATTTTCAAAAATGTCTAAAAAGAGGTTTGAACCTAGCCGAATTCGAAGAAGTGATTAACCTTCTCTCTGTCGGCGCGACCCTTCCACCCAAATATAAAGACCACCCGTTACGGCCATCAAGAGATTTTATGGATTGCCGCGAATTGTACATCCAGCCTGATTGGTTGCTAATCTATAAATACCTTAATGACGAGGTAATCCTCTTTTTGGTTAGAACGGGTAGCCATTCGGATTTATATTAAAAAGCGTTATTCTTTTTTTCTAAACGGCATTCATTCGCATCCTTTCCTTTTGTTTGTATATACTTCGTTATTCCTTTAAACTTTCCTTATGGAAAAAGAAGACCTTCCCCCAATAAGCGAGAAACTCAATTATAACCCCAAGGACGTTTTCATTTCCTGGAACCACCGCGATAGGAATTATCTTGAGGCGATCCTTGATATCTTTTCCTCTACCAAAGATAGTCAAGAAGGGGAGATAACGACCTGGAATTCCGAATTCGGCGGCGACTGCGTCGGCGATTTAGGCTACGTCATTAGCCATAATATCCCTCTTTGCAAAGCCTTCTTGCTGATATTAAGCCCCAATTGCCTAAAATCCGAATGGACCTTAAGAGAATATTTGACCGCCGCGAAAGACCCGCGCATCGGCATTAACCATATCCTTCCTGTTATCGTCTCTCCGCTAGATTACGATAACCTCGATAAATGGAATCCGGAATTATATAAGGATAACCCCAAGGATTACGCGCTTATCAAAACCTTCGTGGAACGCCTTAATAAAGAGACGGCCTCGATGTTCTCTTTCTCCCATTATATAAATAAGGATAAGGAATCCCTAATCGAGAAGATGAGGGAGATATTGCTAAATCGGGCGATGGTCGATATCCATAACGTCAAGGAAACCTTCTCGGTCAAGAAATTCTATCCTGAGCTTTCCTTCAATGACGACCTTTCCGATTTATATATCAAGAGGTCCCTAACGGAAATAGAGACGGGTTATAGCCTTGAGGAAGATGAATTCATAAACAAAATCCGCGATGAAGAAGGGGGAAGATACCTAATCCTTGCGTCCGCGGGCATTGGGAAGACCGAATTCCTCAAAGACATCAAGAATAATCTCAATAAGGCCTTTGACCATTCCGCCTTCCTTATATCCTGTCGTAAACTCGCGGAATCCCACAAGAACATCTTCGATTACCTTTATGAGACCTTGACAGAAAGGCTTAGCCTAAGGTTTTCGGTTAATCGTTTGGAGGCGATCTTCTATAAAAGAAAGGTCACCATTTTACTCGATGCCTTCGATGAGATTATCGATAATTCCAGCAAGCCCGCCTTTTTCGAAGGGATCGATAATCTGCTTAAGGCCTATCCTAACATCAATATCATCGTCTCTAGCCGTTACGCCCCTTCGACCCTCAAGGAAAGGTTCGCCTTCAAGGAATATAACCTCAAAGGCTTCGATGAAGATAATATCAAGACTTACGCGAAAGGCCTCTTCCTGAAAATAGAAGGAAGTGGCGAGGATGACTTCCAACCATTCTACCTTCAAGTCGAGACCATCGAAAAGGAAGTAAAGGAAAACCCCCTTTTCCTTTCGCAGCTCGTCTGCATTTATCGCCTTGATAAGGATATCCTCAAAACCAAGGTCGAGATATTGAGGAGGATGAGTTCCCATCTTCTTGATATCGATATCGAAAATGGGCTTGAAAGCAAGGAAAGGTCCGTGGACGCGGAAGTCCTGGAAGATCTTCTTCCTTATCTTGCCTATTATTCGACGATTGGCCATAAAAAAGGCGATTTGTTCTATATTTTCTTAAAGGATAACGCCTCCAAATATGGGCTACAAAGCTCCACGAAAGAAGCAAGAAGATTAAGGGAATATCTTGATAACCGTTCCCTGACCATTAACGGGGAGATGTCACTTAAGATCTTCCTCGATTATTATTGCGCCCTCTACCTTTACCAAAACCTTTATGACGAGAGGCTAGGGGAATTCATCGATGATGGGGCGTTTGAGAAACTCCTAAAGGAAAACGATGGCAATTATCCCCTTTGCCAGATGCTTCTATGCCTTCTTGATAACCGTCTAGATGAAGATGATTACCCCTTGTCAATACAAAAACTATTCAGGATTTCCTCCGATTACGTCCCTTATTTTGAGACCTTGCCCTTAATTAGAGAAAGCGAGTTGACTTCCTCCATCCTTTTGGAGACGCTTATCCAAAAGACGATGGAAGGTGAATTCTATTATTATGGGGATATCTTCTTCTATGTTTCCAAATATTATCTATATGAGGAAGTCCTTAAAGTGGGCTTCCCCCTTATCGAGGATTATGGGTTAAAGCTTCTTTCCCTGATTAGGGATATTTGCTATATCCTTGAAGACTACACCGAAATCGAGGAGATAACCGAGGATTACGATTTGATCAAGGCCTATCAAGACGCGGTCATCCATTTCGGGGAAAGCTATAGGAACGCGCTCAACGCATTGTTCTATGAGGTGGAAGTACCTTGGATAGATAAGCAGATAACCGAAAAGAACAAATCGATATTCCCCTTTTTCTGGAACTTATCGTTAATCAAAAACGGGAAGTCCTTTACCCGTATGGGGAATAAGGGCCATGTCGAAATCTATGATGATGAACTAAAGATGTTCGATAGGGATAAACCTTCTTCCAAAGGCCTCCTTTTCCTTTTCCCGCGCGATGGTGATTTCCTTAAGCCATCCCTTATCGATGAAGGAAAGATAACCGGACTAATCATCGAGGCCCTAAATTTAGAAGGGTCTTCCTATATCGATGGTCTTTCTGGTTTCTTGCTTTCCCTAGGAGAACGAAACCTCAAGGTCATCGATATCCATGTAAATATAGAAGGAAAGAAAGAAAGGCGATTGCCGTTTGTCTTCTCTTTCACAAAAGGCAAGGATAACGGTGGTTATGCCCTTTATCTAGAAGGAGTAGGCTTCCTTAAAGGGGTCGATCTTGACCATACCTATCTCAATGAGCTTTTCATCTCTAGCAACATCGTCATGGAGGATTGCTTGGCCTTTAGGGGACCCGCCATCAAGGAAGCGAGTCTAAGATGGATCAGCATCAACGAAAACCATTATGAAAGCAAAGGGATAAACCTATGTAACCTCCAAAGGACGATCCATGAGATCGGAAGGAAAAACGAGGGGATGGAGGACCCTTATGAAGGCCTGTTCCTTTATGGATTGCCCTTTGATGTCGGGGTCTATGATTCAATCCGCCTATTCCGTAAAGGTAACGTCCGTTATCTATTGGTAAGAAAGGAAAACGAAGGCTATTTCGCTTATCCTTTCGCCTTCGATTATAGAAGCGAAACGATAGAAGTGCCTCCATTCCTAATATATAAGAAGCAGGAATATAAGATTGGGCCCTTCGTCCGAAGCTATGAATATTCCTCCAAGCGAAGCGAGATCCTCTCCTTCATGGCAAGAAGGAAGATCGATACGCCATTAAGACATCTTGTCGTCCCTGGCTCTTTCTCACCCTTTTACCCTTCCGCCTTCCTCCATTTCCCCTATCTCGAATCGATTAAGATCGAAGAAGGAACAAAGGAAATCATCTTCGATAACCCGCGCGATTCCATCGATTTATTGATGGATAATCCGGAATTCATCGTTCCAAAGAAGATATATGTGCCTCGCTCTGCAACAAGCTTAGAGATCGATTTCTCAACCCCCTTAATCTATACCCAAGAAGATAAATACGCCTGCAAAGCCTTTGAGATCATCGTCGAGGGCGATCTTCCTGCCTTTAAGGGCAGTTGCTTAAGCGAGGTTGAGGAAGAGAGTCAACCTATCTACGCGGTTATCCATAACGGCAAAGACATCACCGCGGAAATAATCGATGGGATTCTAGGAAAACTCGCTGAAGACCCAGGGAATATCGATGTCGAATCGATTAAGAGCAGCAACGCGGAATTCCTCTATAAGGAAGTTGATTTAGGGAATAGGATAAGTGGTCAATTCGTCTTGCTTGAAGCTAGGGGCAACATCGATAAGGCCTTCTATCTAAAAGAGGAATTGAATGAGGCGTTTGACTATATCAAAAACGTCGTCCATGGAAGCAAGGCCAACGATTATGAGGTTATCATCAATAATGAATCGAAAATCGATAAAGGCCTAGTTATCCTCGATTTTTCCTCCATAATTAAAACGAGTTTCCTCTCTTTCTCCATTGGAGGTTTCCCCGTTTTAAAGACCATCTACCTCCCTTCATATATTTCTTATGGGGATCTCCCGATTTCCTCTTGCCCTAGCCTAGAAAAGGTCATGCTAAGGAATGAAGCCATTCCTAATGCCCATTCGGCATACCTATCGATCGCGAAGGATTACCTTAACGAATACGAAGGGGGATTATATCTAGGGAATGAGGATAACCCCTATTTCGTCTTGGCCGGTTTTAAGGAAGGCTATTTCCATAAAACCGTCAAGATCCATCCCGATGTCATTTATGTTTCCATCCCTCATCATCTAAGGGACTTTGCCCCCTTAAGGGTTTATATCCCCTCCATTAATTTCAATAATGAGATGAAAGAAGTTTTAGGAAAAGGAAGCCTATTGCAATAAGGATTTCATAATCACGCGTGATGGCACGCTTCTATGGATGAACCAGGATGAATTCAATTATGACCTAAGGATTCCTAAAGCCATTGAAACCGAAATCGGGGAGATAACAATAAAAAGAATCGATGATTTGGCCTTCAGCGAATTCGATTTCGAATACGTGGCCTCCATCAATATCGAGGCGGAGATCGAATCGATCGACGGTTATTATATCTATTCTTCCCATAACCTCGTCTCCCTCATTCTTCCTTCCTCCTTAAAAAAGATCGAGGGGGAGATGGATTTGCCGCGGAATATCGAATTCATCTCGATTCCCTCCACCTTAGAATTCCATATCGATAAGCAGAAGCATCCTTATGTCTATATCGATAGAAGGGAAAAGGGTGCGGAAATCAATATCCCCTATAAGGAAGAAAACGGGATCCGTTATCTTCTTGATAAGGGGACGATGGTCCTTTCCTTTGCCTTTATCGATGAGGATAGCAAGGAGCTCGTTCTCCCTAAAAAGGAGAATGGCATCAATAGGCGCGTCATCTTCAGTATAAGTAGCGATGCCGATGATGAATTTATCTTCCGTCTTCCTAACGATATCGAAACCCTAATCTACTATGATGGGGATCTCGAATATCTCGATTTCGATAGGATCATCGTCCCGGAAAACAACAAAACGACTTTATTGTTCGTGGAGGCCGACATCTATTGCATTACCTATGAAGATGGAATGATCAACCCTCATGTCCTTGATTATGGCTATGCGAAGGATAAGGTTAATTTCGTCCGCGAGGTTGAGATAATCGATAAAAAGGGGAATATCGATAGACCCGAAACCCTATTCGTCAACGAAAAGAATATCGATGATTACCTCTACATTAGGTTTGGAATCGCCCAGTTCAAGAAAATCCAAATAGGCCAAAACGTCTTTTCCATCGGGGACCATTGCTTCGATGATATCACGAGGGTAGAAGAAGTGATCATCGAAGAAGGCGTCAATAGAATCGGGGCCTCCTTCAATGGTTTAGGACATCTACGTTTCATCGATCTCCCCTCCTCTTTGATTAGTTTAAGCAGCGCGGCTTTCCGCGAATCGCATTCTTTGGAAAGAGTCATCTGCCCAAAACGCTTCGAGGACCATTTCGATGATTATGAGCCTATCTCCAAGAATGAACTTGAAGATGGACGTATCGAACTTAGGTTTCAACGATAAATATCATCTCCGTTAATCATATAGGATAACTTTTCGACATCGTCTTCAAAGCCGTTGATTGAGGCAAATCCGATATCAAGGACATCGATTTCCCTTATTTCCTTTATCTCGGATATCTCTTTTTTGATGGTTTTCTTATCGACTTTGCCTTTTAGGAATTTGACCTCGATTATATCGAAGCCATCCTTCTTTTGGATAGCGACGTCGAATTCCCCGTTTTTCCTATTTATGATGTCATCATAATAATATGTTCCTACATTATAGATGCCTTGGAGGTTTCCTCTTTTTACTTCCAAAGAAATATAATCCCTGACGATTTCCTCGAATCTATAGGACAAATAAGTAGATAGACTTTCCTTGATAAACCTTTCATAAAAGGCTTTGGGACCGAGGATGGATAAGATATTCTGCCGTCCATAGACGTAGGTGAAATAGAATCTCAAGGCGTTGTTCTTAATGTAATAGCTCGTCTTTTTCTTATCGCCGATTCTGTTGATTGGGACGTTCTTATCGATGAATTCCATCTCAAGGAGGATATTGAGTTGTTTGCTTAAAAGACCATTATGTTCATATTCCAGCGATTCCTCGATTTTCTTATGCCTAACCTTGGAGTTGCCAAGAGCTTCGAAAATCTGATTCGCGGAATCCTTCGTGGATAAATCGGTGGTATAGCCTTCCGCGACGTGGATAGCGATGGAACTTGTGGATTTCAAGAATGTCTCCTCGATGTTTTCCTCCAAACTTTTGCGTTGGTCAAGCTGCTGAAGGATAAAAGGGGACCCTCCGAAAACGCCATAGAAAGAGGCCTTATCGTAATTGGATAGATCGGGGTAGAATTCGCTGGATTCAAGATAATTCAGTTCTTTCAGATGGATGATTGTCTTCATCCTTCCAAACAATGGGTTTTTCTCCTGAAGCATATTCTTCATCATCCCGATATGGGAACCGGAAAGAACAAGGTTCAGGTTTTGGCTATATTTATCCAAGATGCCTTGGAATTCGGAATCGACCTCGTTTTTATCGTTTTTATAATATAGATAGGGATATTCGTCGATTAGGACGACGAGATGCTTGTTTAAGGAATTGAGGAAACGGAACAAATCCATGAACGAAGGGAAGGATAAAGAAGAAGGGGTTATCCCCTGTTCATATAATTGTTTGGCTATCCTATCTAGATTATTGGAAAGCGAAGACTTCACGCATTCATAGCTAATGAAAGGCAACCCGCTATCGATCGCGGCTTTGTTTACGAGTTCAGTCTTCCCAACGCGCCTATTTCCATAGACAAGGGAATGGCAATTTGGCGTTGCAAACGTTTTAAGCAATGCCTTGGTTTCTTCTATTCTACCAATGAACATGTTGGCCTCCTTTTTGATGAATTCATTTTCACTGAAAATAATTTCATCTAAATTATACAAGGCTTTTGCTTAGACTCAATACTTAGTTTAGTTTTGCCTATTTTATAGAAAATTCGCCTATTTTCCATCTCATACATATTTACATATATATTGATTAGTCAACCGTTGATCTTTTCCTTCACCCCTTAAAATCATTGGGCGAATTCCTGATTTCATTTTGATATAATCAACGTTAGACAAAAAGTCTAATGGAAGAAAAGGGGATTCCTTTCTTCCTTCTTGGAGAAATCTATGGGAGCATTCGTCTGCCTTGCTTGGCTATTAGCCGTTATCCTCGTCGTTTTAGGGGCGATATTAACGATCGCTTTATATTTCGCGCTCAATTCGATTGAGTCGCTAAGAAGAAGACGGCTCAACATCTGGATGATCGTCTCGATCTTCCTCATTACCTTCATCATCCATTATTTCTGCGCGGTCAGCGCGGCGAACCTTTGGGGAGAAACCGACCCCTCGAAGATCTTGCTTCTAGGCCTAAAGGAAATATATTCCGCAGGAGGAGGACTTACCTTCGAAGGGCAAAGTATCGCGGAATCCTCCATCCTGGCCGCGATCATCTATTATGCCTCGATCGCTTGGTTAGCGATCTCCAATGGCTTATTGATCTCAATTGGGGTCAGCCATCAATTCTATTCTTGGCTATATATGAGGTTAAGGAATGTCCTTGGCCTCCATTTCTTCAAAAAGGAAACGAGGTTCTTCATCTTCAATTTCGCGACTAAGGAAAGTTTGATCCTCGCGGATTCCTTATATGAGGAATACGGGAAAAATTGCCTCATCATCTTCGCTTCCGATGAACTTGGGCCCTTCGATAGGGATAATGAAATCCATCGACTTATCGCTGAACAAGGGTATCTATATATCCGTCTTTCCAAGCGCAAAGCCAAGAAAAGCGAGAGGGAGAAGGACTTCGACCGTCCCGTCAAAGGCCGTCCCCTCATCGCTTCCTTATTCCATATCCATCGTAATTCCGAATCCTTCCTCCGTTTCCTTGGGCAGGAAAGGTTCCATATCTTCGCTTTCTCTAACGACGAGCAATTAAAGGGGGAGGAGAGCAAAAACTCCGACATCGTCTTCGATGATATCAAAAACGTCATCGCCTTCCTCCCAAGGAAGAAATTCTATGATGATGGAGTCCTTAACCCGGTTAAGCTAAACGAATATTGCGATTCGACCCTTAACCAAATCAATTATTATATCCTCTCTAACCATGACCTTAATTTCGAGTTCTACGAAAGGACCCTTCAAGGTTTATATGGGGTAAACGAGACCAAGGAAGTCCCGACGTTGACCGATATCCAAATCGTTAACGAGGCGATCCTCGCGGGCGAAGATCTCCTCCATAAACGTTTCGATAACGCTTCAAATGATCCATTCGTCAAGAAAGGCTCCCCATATATCAACGAGAAGGAAAACGGGAATAAGGTCCTCGTAATCGGCTTTGGCCAAAACGGAGAGATGGCTTTAGGGCATCTTTTCGTTTCCTGCGCCGGAGGCAAAACCGATGAAGACGGCTTGCTTCTTCCTACGCCCTTCAAGGCGGATATATTTGACGTCAACATCGAGCAGGTCATGGGCTATTATGCCTCCACCCATCCTTCCTTTATCTGCTATAGCGAGGATAAGGGCGAATTTATCGATTTAGGCGCGGAAGATTCTCTCCGCCTACGTTACGGGAAAACAAAGAAAGAGGAGGAAAAGGAGGACCCTTGGATCAATTATGAGGCCCATTTATCCTTCCCCCGTCTTTACTTCCATCAGATGAACGTCAATTCCAAGGAATTCGAGGCGACCGCGGAGAAAGTTAGGAATGGCGAATACGATTCGGTGGTGATCGCGCTTGGTGACGATGAACTAAATATCCAAGCCGCGAATATGCTTCTTATGCCGATTAGGCGCGACGTGATGGATGGGAAGAAAACCTATGAAAGGCTACGCTTCTTTATCGATATCAGGAATAAGGACAACAAGCAAAGGGTCATCGGGTACGAAGATAATATCTTCAACCACCAAAAAGGCGTCGATATATATCTTTTTGGCTCCGCCCACGATATCTTCTCCGCCAACCACATCTTGATTAAGGACGAGGCTATCGGCTTCCATGATTCATTCGCCAAAGCCAAAGACCATGATGACTTCAAGAAGAAGGACGCGGTCACCCTCAAGGCCCGTCACCAATATTTCGATGAAAACGATTTGTATAAACGCAAGACCAACGAGAACCTGATCCTCTTCTCCACCGTCTATAACCAAATAGACTTCAACGCGAAGAAAGGGCTGGGGACCTATACCCCCTATGCCCGTTATCTCTCGCAGGTCGAGCATAACCGCTGGTGCCGTCATAAATGGCTTTATGGGGCCTTATATACGGATGCCTATGGCAATTCCGAATATTACGATAAGACCTTCCTTGGCTTCCATAAGGACCTCGTCCCCTATACAAAGGATGGTAAGCCTAGCGAAGGCAACGATTATCTTGATCCAAGCAAGGAAACATACGATTACGCGATCATCCTTAAGGCCCTCGATGAGGATTTCTCTTCCTTAGATAAAGGCAAGGAAGAAGATAAGGAAGCCTAAAAGGGGCTTTATCTTGGTTATATTCAGGAGGCTTCGGCCTCCTTTTGTTAGCAAGCCATAATGGTTGATATGTCCGAAAATATGCAAATTTCCGATATTGACCTG
Organism: uncultured Erysipelotrichaceae bacterium; assembly: GCA_900317165.1. Classification (GTDB taxonomy): domain Bacteria; phylum Bacillota_I; class Bacilli_A; order RFN20; family CAG-826; genus Alloenteromonas. The sequence goes on along the minus strand of ONFU01000038.1, from coordinate 185 downwards.
TCCTAAAATATGCAAAATTAATGTTTTGAAATGTCCGAAAATATGCAAATTTTCGATATTGACATGTCCGAAAATATGCATTGATATTGAAAACATTCGAATAATACGATATATTTTTATCGGAGGTTCAATCAGTATGGAACTGCGTCGAAAAATACTCGATAAATTAATGGATTGGAAAAAGA
>ONFU01000103.1 GCA_900317165.1 uncultured Erysipelotrichaceae bacterium | reverse complement strand
AGGTCCGATTTTGTCGATTAGCTCGTCGCCGTGATATATGAGGGTCAATTCGAAGACCCCGTCTTTGTTATCCATCATCAAAGGGAGGAAATACCTATCTCCTTCCCACATCGGGAGGTCATAGACCTCGCTTTTTTTGACTAGGGACAAAGTTCCTTCATCGCAAGAGGAGATATCCCCTTCGATATCAAAGACATTGAATAGGTACATGACCTCGCTTGGACAGGTATCGTTAAGGAAATAGACCTTTCCTTTGTAGATAGCCTTCTTGGCTAACAACCCGGTTTCTTCCTTTATCTCCCTTTTGATACAGGCAAAGGGGGATTCGTTACCTTCGAAATGGCCCCCGATTCCCACGTATTTCCCTTGATTGGGGTCGTTCTCCTTTTTGTTGCGGTAGAGCAAAAGGACCTTGTCCCCAAAATGGATGTAGCCTAGGGTGGTACGGTCTTTCTTAGGGATGCCGGCCTTTCTTGCTAAAGCCTCTTGCCGCCTCTTGAGGACGTCTTTGATTTCCGCGACGATGCGAGGGAGTTCCTTGTTGATTTCAAACCCCCAATAACGGAGGACCTTATAACCTTCCGAAAGGAGAGCTTCGTTTACTTCTTTGTCCCTTTTGATGTTCCTTTCGATCTTGTTGACCCAAAAATCGCGGTTGGTCTTCAAATTGGCTTTGGCGGACTCGAAATTATAGCCATGCCAAAACTCGGAATCGGCGAAAACGACGACTTTTTCTTTAGGGAAAAGGATATCTGGATGGCCAATTACCTTATTGGAATAGATACGGTATCTTAGGCCTTCTTCCGTCAAGGCTTTACGAAGGGCCTTCTCAATACCAGTGTCCTTTCCTCTAATCGCAGACATCGTCTTATGGATTATCGCCTGATCGCGGATAGCCATCTTTATTTCTTCTTCCCTTTCTTGGTGGAATTGATGAGGGAATGGGATTCCGGCTTTTCCTTCTTCTCCTTCTTCTTGGCCTCAAGTTTGGAGGAGACATCGTCTAGTTTTTCGTTAAGGTTATCGAGTTCAAGCGCGGAAAGCTTGGCGTTGACTTCATCGAGTTTGACCGAGACGTTTTCTAGCGAAACGAAACTTTCCTCGAGTTTTTCCAAAAGGGAGGAAATCCTGCCGATGCGGTTATCGAGGGCGTTGACGTTATATTGGAGGGATTCGATCCTCTTATCGAGGGATTCGACGCGGGAAGCGAAATCTTCCTCGACCGAGAGGATTTCGGAGATCTCCTCCTCGAGTTTGGCCAAATCCGTAATGACCCCTTCTAGCAATTTGCCTTTTTCTTCCATTGTCTATTCCTCCTTAGGCATTTTAATGCCTTGCTTATTTTTATGTAACCCTTTCCGCCTCAGCTTCCTTCTTATAGAAGAAGAATACAAAGCGATTATAGCGGACCCGTACACTTGTTTTTCTTCTTCATAAAGGCTATCGAAGATTGATAGGAGCAATTCCTTCTTCTCTTTTAAGGGGATGGATTGATCGGTAAGAGAGAGGAGAAATCTCCGCCTATCCTCAAGGCCGTTATCGAAATAATAATCCATCAAGGCGGGATAATCCTGATATGACAAAAGCGCGGATATCGCTTCCTTCCTGTTTATCTTGCCCATGAAGATATCCATATATAGGATAGCCTTATCCTTAAGGGGCTTTGCCTTTTCCTCGTCTTGGATCCTCTTATAGCAACGGAGGGCTCCTTCGTAATCGTCTTTCTTAAAGAGGTTATCGCCTTGCTTGATCCAATCTTCATCTGGTATGCGGTTTTCGAAATAGGGGGCGATTGCCTCCTTAGAGGAAATTTCGCTTAACCCATGTAGCAGTTTTTCGTAGGTGATGGTTTTCCTTATGTCGTCTTTTTCATAAACGAAGACGCGGTTTCTCGCCCTAGTCAAACCAACGTAATAACGGTTGAAGAGCATGCGGTGGAGGGTGCTATGCCTCCCGAGTTTCCTATCTCCTAGCATCGATTCGAACAATCCGATGTTCGTCGAGAAATAGGAGACGAGGATCACCGAATCCCATTCCCTGCCCTTCGATTCCTCGATGGAAAGGAAATAGGAAGAGAGGAAATCCTCGCTTAAAAGGCCTTGGCATTCCTTCTTGGCCAAGTCGCGGGAATTGGCGCTTGGGAAAAGGAAGGCCGTGTCCGCGGATTGCTTTTGGACAAGGGAAAGAAGTTCGAGGAACAAAGGCTTGCCGAATAAGGTGACGACGAAGGCATCCGCCTCGTCGTTTCTAAATGATTTCTTGGCAAGGGCGTTTTCCTGCTTGTCCTTCCCGATGACCTTATCTTTGAGGGAAAGGACCTCATTTATATAGGAAAGGAGATTGGGCCCGTTCCTATAGGAAGAAGAGAGGCTATGGAAGGAAGGCTTTGGACGGTCCTTGAAGGCCCCCATGATGACTCTTCCTAAGGAAGAAACATTTAAAATCGAGGGGTTGATCGCCTGGTTGTCGTCTCCAAACAAATATAGGCGATGCGGGGGATTCTCCTTTAATAGACGGGTGATCGAAAGCAATTGGATTTCCGTTAGATCCTGATATTCATCGACGATGATCGCATCATACCTTTCGAGGAAGATGCCAAGTTCGATGATTTTCAGGGCGAATTTGTTATCGGTCATCCCATCGATTTCCTGGAGGTATTTCTCATAGGATTTGGCGATGCGGTAGATGGCTTTCTTTTGCTCTAAGGAGATTCCCTCTTCTTTCTCGGCAAGTCCAAAGAAGGATTTCTCATCGAGGATCCCCTTCTTTTCCGCCGATTTGAGGGAGCCTTCGATTAGTCCGCGATAGAACAAATAAGCGACCATGAAGGCGTCTTCCTTGTTGGGCGAGAGGGTATTCGCGTCCTTGATGAATTCCTTATCGTATCCCGAATCGACCTTATCGAAGAACCAGGCCCGATATTTGTCCTTGGTCTGGAAGCGTCTTGCCTCCTCGCTTCCGAAGAGCTTGAGGATGAAGTCGCGGTAAGTCATGCAGTCAACATCTTCATTGCCCATGGACCTTAAGGTTTTCTCCGCGGCTTTGACGAGGGCTTTTTGGTAAGTGATGTAGAGCACCCTCATACCGGAAAGCTTCGATAAATCGAGGTAGCATTGATAGCTTAACAAGGTCTTCCCGCTTCCTGCGGTCCCAAGTATCGCCGTAGGGAGGTTAGCTTCGCTTTCCTCAAGTTGTCGGAATTGCTCCTTGCTAGGATAAGCGACGTAATCAAGTCCTTCTTTGGAATCGTTATCGAGAAGGATTTGTTCCAAGATCGATTGCTTACCTAAATAGGTGATGCCCGATTTAGCGATTTCCCTTTGCCTTTCATGCTCATTTTGATAGGACATCGTCAAAATGACAAAGTCATTATCTTCATATCTCCTGTTGTAAGATGCGAGGGCGTCTCCCCTTGTATACATGATCCTCACCGCGGC
>ONFU01000073.1 GCA_900317165.1 uncultured Erysipelotrichaceae bacterium | reverse complement strand
CTTCGAACATCAAGGCCGAGCCAAAAGTCAAATCGCCAGAAACCAAAATCGTCTCTTCCTTGAAGGATTTGATAACCAGCAAACGAATCGGGGTCTCCTTCGATATCGATTCCTCCTCTTACCATGACGAAGACCCTCATGGCATTGCTATAAGCGATGGGAAAAACAACTATTATATCCACGCGGAAGACGCGAAAACCGATGGGGCCTTGAAAGCGATTTTAGAGGACCCCTGTATCGAAAAAGACGTTTTCGATGGCAAGAAATGTCTCCTTTCCGCGAAGCGTCTAGGCATATCTATCAAGGGCATTGCCTTCGATATGATGTTAGCTTCCTATATCCTTGATTCCAGCGTCTCCGATAAGCCTAAGGATGCCTTTGCCCTATTTGGGATAGATATCGCCCCTAAGGAAGAAAACATCTCCCTCTTCGATCCTAGCGAGTCCTCGTTAAACGGGAATATCGCCTATTTCTCCTTCTCCTTAAGGGAAAAGGCTTTATCGAAGCTTAAGGAAGAAGGCAGTTTGAAACTTTACGAAGAGATCGAATTGCCCCTTATGGGAGTCCTTGCCAAAATGGAGTCTGAGGGTTTCCCTCTCCACGGCGACGAATTGCAGGAAATCGGCAAGGACTTCTACGCGAAGAAAGACTATTTCGAAAGGCGTTGCCATGAACTGGCCGGGCGCTTCTTCAATGTCGGTAGCCCGAAGCAAGTCGGGGAACTCCTCTTTGATGAATTGCATTTAGGCAAGAATAAGAAAAAAGGCACGAGCGTCGAGGTTTTGAAGGATATCATCGATGAGCATCCAATAGTCGAGGCGATCCTCCAATACCGAAAATACGCGAAGCTATGCAGCACCTATATCGAAGGGTTGCTCCCCCATATCAAAAATGATGGTTGCATTCATAGCGTATTCCATCAAGCCGAGACCTCCACGGGCAGGTTATCTAGCAGCAACCCGAATTTGCAGAACATTTCGACCCGCGATGAGGAAAGCAAGGCCATCAGGAAGGCTTTCCATTACGACGATGGCTCTCTTATCTTGTCACTGGATTATGGCCAGATCGAACTCCGTTTGTTAGCGGCCCTCGCTTCCTGCAAACCCTATATCGATGTCTTTGCCTCCAACCGCGACGTCCACGCGGAGACCGCGAGGAAAATATTCGCTATTCCAGATGGCGAAGAGGTACCTCATGAAAGAAGAAGGCAGGCCAAGGCCATCAATTTTGCGATTATCTACGGTACTTCCGCTTATGGCTTATCCGAGCAAATCGGCTGTTCCCCAAAAGAAGCCGGGGCCATGATCGCTTCTTTCTATGAATCTTATCCGGAGATTTCCTCTTACCTTTCCAATATCGTCTCCGAAGCCACGAAAGACGGTTATTGCGTGACGATGTTTGGCAGAAAACGCCATCTCCGCGACCTTTCCGACCCCGTCTACGTCAAACGCGAAGCGGCGCGTAGGGCGGCGATGAACGCCCCAATCCAAGGAAGCGCGGCGGATTTACTGAAGAAAGCCATGATCGAAGTCGATAGATTCCTCTCTTCCTCCTCTTACAAAACCAAAATGGTTCTGACAATCCACGACGAACTTCTTTTCAAGGTTCCACCGGAAGAAATCGAGGAAGTCTCCAAGAAGATTAGGGAAATCATGGAAAACGCCGTTTCCTTGCCGGTCAAACTCGTCGCGGAAGGAAGCTATGGAGCCTCTTGGTTTGAGGCAAAGGAGTAAATTATGCCAGAACTTCCCGAAGTAGAAACCGTCAGAAGGTATCTTGAAAGCGAAATCCTTGGGAAAACCATCCAAGGAATCGAGGTCTACCGTGAAAAGAACATCATCACGAATTACCGCTCCTTTGTTAACAAAATAATCGGAAAGAAAATCATTAAGCTCGGAAGAAAAGGGAAATTCCTCATCATCTCCCTTGAAGATGATTTAGCAATCCTCTCCCATCTTAGGATGGAGGGCAAATTCTTCTTTTACGAGAAGAAAGAGGAAAAAGGAAAGCACGATATCCTTCGTTTCGATTTTAGCGATGGGAGCAACCTCGTTTATAACGACACCAGGAAATTCGGGATCCTCGGTTTATATCACGGAAAGGAACTATATGAGGATTCCCCCCTTAATAAATTAGGGCCAGACCCCTTCGATTGCGATTTAGACACTGTATATAAAAAGATGCATTCAAGCAATAAGCCTGCAAAGGAACTCCTCCTTGATCAAACAATCATGGCAGGAAACGGGAACATCTACGCGGACGAATGCCTTTTCGCTTCAAATATCCACCCCTTAATCAAAGGCAAGGATTTAAGCAAAAACGAAGTCGATTCCTTAATTAAGTCCTCCGTTAGGATTCTTAACGAAGCGATTACCCTAGGAGGATCGACGATCAAGACCTATCACCCTTCGTTGGGGGTTGATGGTAGAATGCAGAATTCCCTTCTCGCCTATGGCCGTAAAGGTGAGCCTTGCTTAAGGTGCGGGGCTAAGATGCATACCATCTTCGTTGGGGGAAGAAGCTCAACCTATTGCCCATTTTGCCAACATCATCGTTCCCGTCCTTTGGTGATCGCAATCGCTGGACCGATCCATTCCGGGAAAAGTTATGCGAGCAATTTCTTAGCCAAAAAGGGCCTCCCCCTTTTCGATTCCGATAAGGAAATCAAAAAGCTTTACCAAAATGAAAAAGTGATTGAGGGAATCGGCAAAATCGCGGGAAAAGATGTCCTTGAAGGGAATAGCCTTAACTTCGATTCCTTAAGGAAGAAGATGGAAGAAAAGAAGATAAGGGAGAAGGTCACTGCCTTTGTTTATCCTTTATTAAGGAAAGAAGCCATCTCCTTTATCGATAAGCATAAGGGCATCGTCTTAATGGAAGTCCCCCTTCTTTTAGGATCGGGGATGGAAGACCTCGTCGATATCCTCCTTTTCGTTAACGCGCCCGAAGAGATCAGGTTAAACCGTTTGCAAAAGGAAGGGAAAGACGCGGAATCATTGATGAAGATCAATGCCTCCTATCCAATCAAGAAATATGAAAAAGAGGCGACCCGTGTTATCGTTAACGCCTCTTCGTTAGCTGATTTTGAAACCGAACTCGATGACTTTATCGGAGATATCAATAAACGCCTAAGTTAACTAATTCGTATTCTTTGTCGATGGCCCCCTTAAGGAGGTTTTCGAATTGTTTGGTCCTTAGTTGACCGATTTTGGTTTTGTATTCGCCCATGATCTCGGAAATCGAGAAATCGCTGCCGAAAGCGGTCAAAAGCCCTTTTTGTCTTCTACTTGAAAGGATTGGGAAAAGCAAAGCGGAATAGACGTATTCGGATTTGAATTCGTTACCAAAGCCATCAAGGACGAGCAATGGGCAGTTGCTATAGGCTTCCATTGCTTTGGCAAGGGTTTCCTTATCGTCTGGCCTTTTGGAGAAAGCATAGGTCTTCAGCCTTTCGACCAAAGTCGCGCAGTCGCAGAAAGCAACAGGAGAATAGGTTAAGGAGAAAGTGTTGGCTAACGCGGCCAAGATAAAGGATTTACCGCTTCTTGAATTTCCTTTGATATAAAGCCATTTATCGGATTTTCCCTTAACGATATTCTGGAATTCAACGAGGATCTTCTTCCTTTCGCCATCCCAATCGACCGAACGGGCGTCTTTGTTGTTCCATTCATCTGGGAAATCATGACGGAGGAATCTCGCCGCGTATTCTTGTTTTTCCTTTAGTTTTGGGCAAGCGTAGAATTCCCTAACGACCATCTTGCCATCGTAGTTTAGCCTCATTTGGTAATGGGGCTCGTTCTTATCGCATTTATCGAATCCAGGGCAGGAATCGCAATAATGGAAATCCTCTTGGAAATCAAGCAAAACGGCGAGGTTATCCTCGACCTGTCCGTTCGTTAAATGGAGCTTATCCCTAATGTAAGCATAAACGGCTTCATCGGAACGGAGGCTTTCCTTGGCCTCTTCGAGCATCTTCTTGCCGTTATATGTTTGATATCCGCGTAATGAGACTTGTTTCATATCGCTTAATCCTTGCGTTTTTTCTTCTCGAGGTCAAGGAAAAGCGCATCGAGCATGGCGTCGATTTCCTCGTCGCTCTTCTCTTCCTTCTTTTCTTCTTTCTTTGGTGTAGAAGCGGAAACCGATGTCATGTCCTTCTCCTTTTTAGGAGTTTCAGCATTCTTGGAGGTGCGTTTCATGGCCTTATCCATTTTCTTGAGGCATGCCATCGCGTCTCTAGCGGATTTGCACCCTTCCCTCATCAAATAGGCGCCGACCTTATCGATATAGGCAGAGGATAAGACGTTGTTATTACGTTGCAAAACAAAGGAGACCAAGGCGTTGATGACCCCGTTAGGAAGCCCTACTTCCATCGCGAGTTTCCATAATAAATCGAGATCGTTCTTGGCTGGGCGATGTCCACCTTGGAGGGAGGCTAGATAAGAGGCCGGGGAAGTCGTATCGAGCATCTTGATGAATTTGGCCATATGGGTCTCCGAAGAGACGGAAGAGACTTTCCCCTTCTCTTGTTTTAGATAGGAGAATGGGGCTGCTTCGACGCATTTGGAGGCATAGACGATTTCGTCGAATGTTTCCCTCCCATCAAGGAAAGTCAAGGAATCGATCGCGATTTGGGCCGCGGTTTTCGCGGTTATGCCATATAAGACGGCGATCTTTTCGATCCTTTCTTTCTCGAAATCGGAAAGAAGGGTAGGGGATTTTCCGTTTTCCTTCCATTCCGATTCGAAAGAAGGACGGTCGAAGGCGATGTTGGCCTTCGCGTAACGCCTATCCCTCATGCCCCCGTTATTGAGGCTTTCGCCATAATACCCTTCGCTTAGGTCTGGATCGAAATGGGCTTGGAAGGAATCGGAGACATCGACCATCCCCTTGGTGAGATCCTTGTCTTTGTATTTTTCCTTGATGCGGTTGGCTTCGTCTTTCCCAACGTATTTGAGGAAGGTTCCATAAAGCAAGGGGTCATCGAAGAATTTCTTCGGTGAGAATGGCGAATATAGGGCGTAGACGAAATAAGCAACCCCTTCTCCTGGGGAGACATAGGTCTTGACTAGTCCGACTGCTTCCAAAACGCGGATCGCCGCTTCGAATTCTCCCGCGGTCAGCCTCAAGGCATCGAAGAGCCTTTGGTGATGGAAGATTTCGTTATCCTTGCTCGATTCGTCCTGCTGAAGACGAAGGAAGACTGAAAGGGCATTGCTTCCGATTAATGGAAGGTAGAGGTCCACGAGCATCCTGATATCGATATAGGAGAAGAGGGTGATTCTGGAGGAGGAATAAAAATCGGTGGGAAGT
>ONFU01000026.1 GCA_900317165.1 uncultured Erysipelotrichaceae bacterium | reverse complement strand
TCGGTCAAGGCATCGTAGACCCCGACATAGCATAGTCTTGGATCTCTAGCCCCACCTAAAAGGAAACTCATTTTGTTAATGCCTCCGACCTTGAAGGAAGAGGATTTTAGGTACCCCGTGTTAGTTTCGTCGCTTACTCCGGTGAAGAGGAAATTGCCCTTTTTGTTATATGGGTAGTTTTCTTTCCACCAGCCATCGTTATTAGTAACCACACCGATGCGATTGTTTTCTTCGCTCCAGCTGGTTTCCCAATTTGAGAGATCACCAGTCTCAAAAGTACCGTTTTTGACTTGGTACTCATTGGTGAGTTCAACGTCAAACGATATCATCGATAAGGCCTGATAATGGTCGTTCCCGGAGAAGAGTGGTTTCTTTTCGTGGTAGGTGATGATGGAATCAAGGGTCATGGCTCCTAAATCATCGGAAGAGGAATTCTCATCAACGACCTCGATATACATGGATTGGCCAAGATACTGACGAAGATCCGCGACATATTGGACGAGGTTCAATAACCTCATGCCGTTTGGGACATAGGGGAATTGGAAATTCCAATATTTGCGGTTGCTATATCTAGCTACCTCTTTCGGGGTATCGCCATCAAGAACATAGAAGGAAAGGTAGGTGAGATTATTGTCCGCGCACCCTCCTAATTTGAAGGAAACGTAACCAGATCCCCCTAAAACAAAGGTGCTTGAACGCATTCTTCCGGTTGCAGAAGGCATATAATGGCCATAATGGTAATTGCCTTCTTTTTCATAGGGAATCGATTCGTTCCACCAACACTTCTCCGCGTTCACCCCTTCGTTAGAGAAGGCTAAGCCGCGTAAAACCTCCCATCCAGCGAGGGAGCCGGTTTCGAAGCCGCCGTTTTTGATGTCGTAGATGCTCGGGGCTTCGATATCGTCTAGATAATCGTGCTGCTTGACGTAATATAGGCCTTCTTGTTGAGGAAGTTCGCCGCCGATACGGATATCATCGACCGAAAGATAACCATAATAGACATCTTGATCGTTATCGACGATGCGAAGATACATCTCCTCTCCAATATGGTCGAATAGATAGGTGGTATATTCCACGAAGTTATCCGTGTTATAGACGCCTTTCTCGTATTTGGAGACGTCGACATAGTCCTCGAGATGTTCGAAGAAATATTCATTGGTGAACCTAGCCACCATCTTATCGTCTTTCGCGGTATAGACCCCGACATAGCAAATCCGCGAATCGTCTTTGAACGGGGCGTCGCCTTTGCCACGAGCAATCGCGCCGCCTGCAAGCTTAAGCGAGATAGACCCATCTCCGCCTAAGATGAAATGTTCGCTTCTTATCGCGCCTGTTCTACTAAATGAGGTTTTCCCGTCGAATCCTTTGCCGGATAAATACCATGATCCGGTTTTATTAATCGAGATTTCCTGGTGTTTTGGGTCGTAGGAATAGGAGAAATAGGAATCGCTTGTGACCGAATCGTCGCTATAGGCATCGCCATATTCTACGCTCCAGCCATCCAATGTGCTTGATTCAAAACCGCCATTACGGAGAGTGGAAGGGACTTTGCTTTCCTCATTTCCGGCTTTTAGTCCGAAGGAAGAGCACCCCGTCGCAATAAGTGGGGCGACCAATATAATTGGGAGAATCTTCTTGATGTTCATGGTTTATTCCTCCCCTAAATTACCCGTGTTGCCATAGTAGCTTGGGGTTGTTTCATCGAAATACACACTTCCAAAACGTTTGATGGAGACGTCTGAAACCTTCATTCCGCCATCGTTATCAAAGAAATGGAGGTAATCCGAATTCCCGAATTTCGGGTAGATACGGGTGGTGAAGGTGATTTTGTTATTGAGGTAGACTTCCAAACAGGAGTGGTCGATCAAGACCCTCATGTCGAAGGTCTTTTCATTGGTTAGGTAGGTGTTCGTGTCGCTACGGTCGACATAAGTGATTTCCGAGGATTGGAGACGGTTGATGAAGAAACCGTTTTGATGGAAGGTCAAGGCCGTTCGTTCGGTGACCCCGTCTATCTCGTTTTTGTTATAACGGACATATAGGCCGCTCTTATAGGTATCGGCGGTGGGGGCGAAGGAGAGTTTGGCTTTGATCTCGATGGTATCGCCACGGACGTCATCGATCTTTTCGTTCATCTCCTCGATTGGAAGTGGTTCGCCATCATATTCGAAGACGGTTTCCTTATACGCGGATTCAAGTTCTTTAATCGGTTCCCTTAAAACCGTATAGCCATCATCATCGAGCCATAATTCGACTGGCATTGCAAGGCTATGGGCCCAACCCGCCCAGATATTTTGCTCAGTGCCCGCGGATTTGCCTTGGGCTAAGCCGAAGAGGATGGTCCTGCCATCTTCATAATACCTAGCTCCAGAAGCAATGTCTTCTTCGGTTCTATAGCAGAAACCGGTTTGACCCGTGTAGATACCTTTTCCTAAATCGAAGAGGCGAGGTTCATCGGAATCAGGGATAAATCGGCAGGTTCTCTTATCGAACTGGCCAACCCAATAGATGCAGTCGACGACATATCCGTCTACCGTATATTGGGGGCAATCGAAGAGGATCCATTTACGGATTTGTCCGTCTTTGGAACGTATTGGAAGCATGATGACGCATTCCCAATGGGCGCCTTGGACGGGATAGAGGTCAAAGGGGCATTCATAAAGGTAACCATGATATAGCCAATCGCGCATATCTGGTGAAGTATAGACGTTTGCACTGCCGCCTTTCCCAGGGATAGAAGTGGAAACCAGCATGAAGTATTGCTTTGTTTCATCATCGTACCAAACGAAGGGGTCACGGAATTGCTCTCTCTCGCCCTGACTGTCATCGGCAGGCTGGGTAAGACTGACCTTGTTTTCGACTATCCAATCCGTGAGATACGGATCATCTGGATCGACGCAATGGGCATAAGCGATGTTTTGTCCGGTCCAAGTCGACTGGTTGGTGCCCGCGGTTATGACTAACCATGGGGTCCCGTCAGGTCCGACGACGGATCCGCCCGTCCATACGCCTTCTGGGCAGATGCCGGGGGTCGGGACGACCGCGTCTTTGACGGCTACCCAATGGATCATATCCTCACTTGCCCAATGGGCCCAACGTATTTGACTCCAATATGGTCCAATCGGGTCATGCTGGTAAAAGAGGTGATACATACCCTTGTAATAGATTGGTGAATGTGGCTCGTTCATCCATACTCCAGGGGGGATGCCATGGTAGACCGCGCGATATCTATCGCCTTCATATTGGGCACGGTCGATTTGGACTTCCTCGAATGGAAGATCAGGATGACGGCCATTAACACATCCTTTTTGGTATTCCATCTGGATTTGCTTTGGAGAGAGCGATTTATCGTAGATCTTGAGGTTATCGATAAGACCCGCGGGGAGTTGCCTATTGCAACCGAATTCATATTGGGGGCTTACGTAATAACCCATATACAAGGTTTCGTATGAAGGGATAATCTCACTGCCTTCAAGGGAAGGGAGGATGGTCTCATAGGAGGCAACTCCGTTATAAAAGAGCCCAACATATCCAGAGTCGCCATCGAAGGTGACCGCGATATGATTCCATTTATAAAGCTCTAATGTATGGAGAGGATCATAAACGCCATAGAAGCTATCTTCCCCGGTGTAATTGTTATGAAGGTTAAGCTGAAGGCCCCATTTTCCTAGCCTTCCATAACCAAAGGTGAATCCTTCACCCGATTCCATATCCCCTTGGTTGAGGATACTGCTTAAGCGAGGCTGTCCTCTAGCTACCGAATTATAGTCATAATCAACGAGGTTTTCGAAGCCACGCGGGGCAATCCAAGCCGAAAGGGTCAATCTCTTCCCTGAGATATATTGGTCGCGGATTGCGATTTTGTTGGAATGGCCATCAAGATAAAGCGACGTGCCATCTTCGCCTACGCCTTGTTTGAAAAGGGGGTCGCTAGGGGCCTTGAAGATCCTATGGGCGTTGCTTTCGTTGAAAAGGTAATCCACCTTATGTTTGTTCCCGTCGAATTTGTTCTCAATATAAGGCCCCTCATGGGAATTGAAATCGAAATCGATGAAGGCTTTCTCTTCGACGATGGGCTCTTCCTTAGAAGAAGAGGATTCACTAGAAGCGGTGCTTTGAGAGCCACTTGAAGGCTGGCTTTCGGAAGAGGTTTTCGAACTATCCTCGTTAGGAACGCTTGAAGACAAGTCGGAAGAGGTGTCGGACCCCGTGCTTCCACTGGTATAGCTACTGGAAGGAACCGGGGCACAAGAACAACCCGTTGTGAGCAAAACTGTTAATAATTGGATGGTTAATGTGCGTCTTTTCATATTTTGAGTCCTCCGGCGCCGAAACCCTTAACGATGTATTTTTGGGCAGCGATATAGACAATGAAGATAGGAATGGAAGTGGTGACGAGTGAGGCCATTGTTTGCCCTGGGGTAATATCTGGATCCATGCCGATGGTCTCCAATTCCGCTTGAATCGGATAGAGGCTTTCGTCAGTGAGGACCATCGTTGGCCATAGATAATCGTTCCATACACCGATGAACACAAAGACAGCGACGGTTGCCAGGATTGGTTTAGATAGAGGCAATATGACCTTTAAGAATATTTGGAATGTATTGGCTCCATCCATCCTCGCCGCTTCCTCATAGGCCTTAGGAATCGAGGAAAAGAACTGGATGAAGAGAAAAATGTTGAAGATCGAAATCGCTGGGGGGAGGACAATCGCAAGCACTGAGAAATGGTTTTGTAGATGCAATATGTGTTTGCATATCGTAAGCAAAGGGATAATCGAAGTTTCAACCGGGACGATGATTAGGAAGAGGATGATGAAATTGAAGAACCTCTTCCCCGGGAAATGGAGTTTACAGATTGCATACGCCGCCAAACCGTTGATGATGATGTTGAGGACGATCGCGATTAAGGCATAGAGCAAACTGTTTAGGGCGTGACGGAGGATGTTGTATTTGGTGAATACCTCTCCATAGTTATCAAGGAAGTGACCCATGTTGCCAAAATCAGGGATGAACATCATGATGGTCCCCGCGTGTTGGGCGATGACCTCCTCGCTTTTGGTGGAGGCCGCGATCATGTAGAAAATCGGGAAGAGGAAGGTCAAGGACAAAACTGCCCCAAAGACGTAATAGATGATTCTACCATAGATGCTCTTGCGGCTTTTCTTGACGATAGCGACGTTATCGTCATGGATCAAAGCTCTGACGTTTTTATCGGTCATTGTCTTTGCCTCCTAAAAGTTTGCGTTGGATGAGGGTGATGGCCCCAATGAAGATCGTCATGAGCAAGGCGATCGCGGCGCTATAGCCTACGTTCCTTCCGCGGAAGCCCTGATACCACATGTAGTAACTAAGGGTAACCGAATTCTCTTGATAGCCAACCATCAACATTGGTTGGATCATGATGCGGCATGCTCCGATGAAGACCGTGATGACAATATAAAGCAAGACAGGACGTAACCCTGGTAGGGTGACGCGAAGGAAGCGTTGCCAAGCATTGCATCCATCGAGTCTAGCGGCTTCATAAAGCTCTTTCTTGATTCCCGAAAGCCCGCTAAGGAAGATAAGCATCTGATATCCGCAACCTTGCCACGCCGAAATCAAGACGATCGCGGTCATCGTGGTGTCGGGATTATTCAGGAAATCCTGTGGAGGTATTCCGAAAACCCCAAGAATGGAGTTGATGAAACTAGATTCTGCAGGGGACAAGAGTTCCTTCCATAGATAGGCGGTGACGGCAAGGGAGATGACAACGGGCGTGAAGAAGCAAACCTTGAAGATGACGTTGCCCTTTGCTTTGAAATTGCAGAATAAGGCAAGGGCCAAAGCCAAGATTATTTGAAGAGGCACGACCAAGACCACGAAGAAAGCCGTGTTCTTGATAGCTTTGGCAAGCCATCCGTCGGAAGCGATTTCCTCAAATGCGTCAGTGAAATTCCTAAAGCCGATGAACTCGATGCGGTCAGGTCTTAGAAGTGGGAATTTGGTGAAGCCATACCCCAAAGAATACACGATTGGAAGAAGGATGAAGAAATAAGCCAATACGCATGCGGGAAGTAGGAAAAGGAAGGCCGTCACGGCTTGGCGAAAATGGTATTTGACCCCACGTTTTTTCGCTTTTCGCACATCGAGGAAGACGACGAAGGCGTAAATTGCGAGGAACACGGCGAGGATGATAAGCGACGATTCGACCATTGTTCCCTCCTTTCCCAAAAATACTCGAGCTTCTTATTAGATACGGTCTAATTGACGTTGCAATTCCTTAGCGGCATTATCGACGGTGGTGTTCACGTCGGAATCCCTCATCTTATAGATGACGTTGGAGAAGACAGTAGTGAACTGCGGATAGCCGATGGTGATTGGGCGCTCAATGCCGGTTTTGGCTAGCTGTTCATAAAGGACAAGCTCGGGGGAGCCAGCTTGATAAGCGGGATTGCAGGATTTGCGGCAAGGAATCATACCGGTCGCGTTGGTGACCGCTGTACTTGAATCCGAGGAAGCCATCCATTTAAGCAATTCCAAGACACCGGTCTTGTCTTTGGTGCCGTTATTGGTGATCGCGTAGGACCAAGATCCAGTCGCGGAAGCACGCTTCACATCACATGGATATGGGAGCAAACCCCAAGAATCGCGATTCGGGAATTGCTCAGGATACTTATTATCAAGATCGGGAATGGTCCATCCAGAGGAGAGGTACATGCCAACTTTGCCAGTGAAGAAATCGGTGGCCCCAATCGCATAGGAGGTGTAATTCGCGTCCACGAGGTCCTTTAGGAATTGAAAGCCCTTCTTGGAGGCGTCGGAATTGAAATAGCCGGTGGAGGTTAAACCATCTTCAGAAAGGAATTGGCCACCTGCTGCATGGATGAAGGAATAAAGCAAATAAGTAGCCGTTTCGTCATTTGTCGCATCTAAACGCATATCGACCGGGGTCTTGCCGGTTTTGGCGAGTTTGGCACAAACCTCTTTGAACTGTGCGAAGGTCCAAGGGTTATCGACGGTGATGCCCGAGACATCGATTCCAGCATCGGCGAAGATCTTCTTGTTGTAGAAGAAGCCCGCGGAGGATTCTTGAATCGGTAAGCCGTACACCCGATTTTGATAGGTGTTAAGGGAAAGGAAGTCTTTCTTTTCGCTCTCACTTAGCTTATCCGTTATGTCATAAAGGAGGTCCGCGTCAGCATAAGAAGCGCAGTTTGGGGCGTCAAAGGTGATGATGTCCGCAAGCGTACCATCAAGTTGGGCGGCGATTAATTGCAATTCATAGTCGGTCCCGCCAGCGGTCCTAGCCTTAAAAGTAGGAGCAGCCCTTAGTCCGACTGAGGAATAAGCCGCGTTAAACATATCTATACGTCTTTTGTAGGCTTGGCCTTCAGTGGTTCTCGCGTCGACATGGAAGACGATTTTGATGGTTTGGCTGCCTCCATGATAGGTGATATCCTGCGACATTTGCGATTGTTCCGATTCATCGTAAGAAACCGATTCGTCTTCGGTATAGGATTCATCTGGTTCCACGGATGAGGGGTTGGACGAATCCTTGCCCGTATTGGAAGAAGCGGGGGTGGAGGGGTTGCCGCAAGAAGCAAGTAGCATTGAGGCGGCGAAGAGTAGTATTTTCTTGTTAAGCATAGTTTTCTCCTTTTTTATTTTGCTTTGGATGTTTTGCCTAGAATCAAGGTGGTGGGGATTATATTGATTGGCTGGCATTCCCTCTCTTCAATTAGGTCTTGAAGGGTGGAGAAGGCGATTTTTGCCATCAAACGTATGTCTTGACGAACGCAGTCTATGGGGTTGCCGCTCCAAATCTGGGAAGTGCCATCATACGAGATTAGTTCCAAATCCTCGGGGAAGCGTTTGCCGTTTTGAATCGAGAGGGCATAGACGGTTGCCGCCACCATGATGTTGGAGGCAAAGACAGCGTCGAGATCCGGGTGTTCTTTTAGGAAGGCTTCCACGAGTTTCGTTTCCTGCCCGTGGCTTACATCTTCCCATTTGGACAAATCGGGGAGGTTTTTCTCGGCGATGAAGTCGTCATAGGCTTTCTTGCGTTGACTGACTTCCGATTCGACGGTTGGTTTGGTACCGACGAAGCCGATGCGTCTAGCCCCATGAGCGTAAAAGGTTTCCAAGGCCTTCATCGTGGAACCGTAGTTATCGGAGGTGACAAGAGGGACGTTGCCTGGAAGGTGACGGTCGATGGAGACGAGGGGACAACCCTCCAATTCCTTTTCGTCGTGTTCATAATGGGTGACAAAGATGGCTCCGTCGATTTCGTGTTGTTTGATCTTAAGGAGGATTTCACCTTCCTTTTCCTTATTCATTTGTGAGGTGATAAGGAGGAGGGAACACCCGGCTTGATTGGCTTCTTCCTCAAGGGCTTCGACGAATTCGGCGAAGAAGGGATGATTGATGATTGGAACCATGATGGCGATGACCCCGCTATGTTTGGTGCGAAGCCTCGCTCCATTGACGTTTCTGACGTAATGCAGTTCATCGATGGTCTTCAGTATTTTTTCCCTTGTGGAGTCTTTAACGGATTTATCGCCCGATAGGACGCGGCTGACCGTGCCGACCCCGTATCCGCTTTTCGTGGCCACGTCTTTGATCGAAACTTCTCTCATAGGCGATCCTTCTTTCCGCGGGATAAGGCGAATCCCGCTAAAACGAGAACTAATGCGGCGCCGCAGACGACCGGCAGGATGGATAATGACTCCATTGAGGAGGCGGTGGCATCCAAACTACCCATTGGAACTTCGTCATGCTTGATTAACGGCAAGACGGTTATTTGGAACTTGATCTCGCCGTTGATGAGGACTTCGTTAGACCCAACATTTAGATTGTTTTGGCTGATACGCAAGCAGTAATTCTTGATGGAATAAGCCTCTTTATCGAGGGCTTTCCCGTTGACGGAAATAGATTCGATATCAAACCTACCGACCCAGATAACGGCATCAAGGCCTTCGTTAATAGACATATCCTTAACGCTTAATGAGCGTTCGATGGAATTTACTTGGGTCGCGAAGGAGAAGGAATATTCCTCGCCTTCGACATAGAAACGGTATAGGCGGTTTCCATCTAGAAGGGCGAAATAATCCTTTGAGATGATGATGGTGGAATCGTCTTGATGGTAATAGGCCTTGTTCACCAAGGAATTCTTATCGCCCATGTTATAGATGGCTTTGATGAATTGACCGCCATCGTTATTGATAACGAGGTCACCGCCATTAAATTCATAGCTGAAATTAACAAGACGGATCTCGTTAAATGTAGCTTTTCCGTTAAAGACGTTAAAGCCAACATATCCTGATTCGGGGATGAAACTTGGGATATCCGCGTGGACGATCTTTTCACCGTTAACCAACACTTCGATTTCTTGGCCGGTGACATAGACGGAGTAGGATATCTCTTCGAAGGCACCGCCTTTATAGGCGCCATGGGCGAATTCGCCATGGGCTGAGAAGACCTTGACGATATGTTCATTGGAATCGATATTGCAGACGACGTATTCCTTCATTCCTTCGCTTGCCCTAACGACTAATCCCGCCGCGGTCCCTTCGAGGCGGATGTTCGCGGAATAACGGAAATCGGCGGTCTGGGTTTCACTTAATAGATACCCATCGCCCATCTTCATGGTGCCGATTAGTCCAGAAGATGCTGTCATCCAACTACCGGATTTAACACCTGATTTAGTAAAGGTGACATCGCTATCGATTGGGGCATCATCGACGGTCACCAAAATGGATTTGGATTGGGTTGGGGTGGAAACCTTTAATTCGGCCTCTCCATTAGCAAGGGCGTGGATGCGCACACCTTTGGAAATAGTTTCATAGGAGATAACGTCTTCCCCGGAGACAAGTTCATAGGAGATCGTCTCTTTATTGGTTGAAAAAACCAACACGTCCTTGCTATCTGATAAGGATAGGTCAAGGGATAGGTTGTCTTGGTCGAGATACAAGATGCCTTCCTCAATCTCGCTTTCATCATGCCAAATCGAAGCGATGGAATTGATTTGCAACTTTTCCACCATGATGGAATCTTCCGCGACCATACTCGCCCCGATGGAATAGGGGGCGGCAAGGGTAAGACCATAGAAGACATATTTGAAATCGTCACAGAAAAGTTCCAACGAACCGTTGTCGGAAAGGGCGTAGAAACTTAAGTTCTTGCCCTCACCTCTATGGGAAGCGAATTTATGCAAATAGTTTTTGGTAAAGTTGATGCCGGCGGTCGAGGTATGAGAACGGTCGAAATAATATCCATCCTCCTTGTTCCAACCGAAAGCGGTGTATTCATCTTCGCTTTGTGCGACACGGAATTCGATGGGTTCTTCGTTCGGATTATCGATTTTGGCGGCAAATTCGAAGGAATGGGTGTTGACTTGTCCCAATAGATTGTTGGCCGCGTCTTTATCTAACGATTCCCCTGAAACGAGGGTGGTTTTTGGGAAATCATCGTTATCCACGGTTATTGGTTTTTGGGTCAATAACGCTTCGCCTTTATTCTTAACTAGGCCTAGTTCAACGGGGATGGTCATACCCCCGCCGTTCCATGGATGACGCACTTCGGCGTAGATGCCAGATTCCGCGTCACTCGGAAGGCCCGAGAACCAACTCATGGCGATCTGCTTTCCGTAATATTTGCTTTCCGGGTCATCTATAAAGAAAGCTTGGGCGGCATAGGAATCTTCAGCGTAATCCATCTTCTTAAAGGCTTTTTGACCAATTTCGGAGTAGTCGTAGTTGCTTTCGTCTTGGACATAGAAATGGATTTTTCCGCTATCGTCCGAATCGATTCTTCCAATCGCGTAATAACGACTAGAAACGGAGATGACGGTTCTATCCGAATAAATGCTATAGGAATCGTCAAAAGAAGGAACTGCGTTATAGATGGTCATGCATTCCGGATAGATGTAATCGTAGGTATTGGAAAGATTCCAATTTAGGAAATCCTCGGATGTAAGGAACCAGAACTTATTTTGGGTGCCTCCGGAAAGAAGCATGACCCAACGAGAAACCTCGCCATTATAACGGGTTCTAAAAACGAAGAAGGATGGATCGCGGCAATCGACTTTGCCGATATCCCCGGTCGCGACGGATTGGGGGATGATTTTTCTTTTGGTCCAGGTCATACCTTGATCATCGCTGGAAATGATGACTTGGTCTTGCCTTTCCCCATCGCGGGTATAGATGCCAAGAAGGCCTTCACCTTCCCCGTTAGGGAACCAATTCAAGGCATCGATCGCGGGGCTTTGGCCTTTATGATAGACCCTAACGGATCCACTCCAAGCATAACCGATACCTAAGCCAACGCCCATGTTCCCATCGTCTGGGAATAAGGCATGGGGGAGTTCTTGCCAATGAACCAAATCCTTGCTACGGGCGTGTCCCCAATACATGTGATCCCAATATTTGGAATAGGGATGAGTTTGGTAATACATGTGGTAATAGCCTTTGTAATAAACAAGACCGTTTGGATCGTTGTTCCAATGGGCGAATTGCGAATAGTGATATTGGTTGCGGTAGGCTTCGGTATAGTAGGAATAATCGCTTTTTCCAAGGGTTATGTCATCAAAGGTGACGTTTGCGTGGAAAACGTTGAATCCGATTTGCCCACCTTCATAGGACAAACCCTCTTCTAAATCGTTGAGGTCGATGACTTTATCAACTCCAAAACGCTTTATGTTATCTATGTAGAATTCCGCGTACGCGTGACTTTCCTCTATGGTTATGACAAGCTTAAGATGAAATTCCGGACAAGCGGAAACCTTTGGACGAATGACGTTAAGTTCGGATTCCGTGACTTTGTCATTTCCCATATACCATTCGTTGAGGTATTCCTTCGCGGTTAGGCCGCTTCCTTCGTTTTTAAAATAAAGCAATTTGGTTTTGTTCTCATTGCGATCGATATTGAAAACGAAATAACGTTCATTCTCTTTAGCTCCGAAAACGAGGGCGGCCGCATTGCCCGAATCGAAATGGACGGTGGAGGTATAAACGAAGGATTCGTCCATTTTGTAAGAATGCTCGCTCAACGAGAAAGCGTCCCCGTCCCCGGATAAAGAAGTGGAATCAACTGATTTGTTCTTGGGGCTATTAACGAACAGGGAACCCGCGAAAAGGGAAGCGAGGAAGATAGCCTTAATCATGGTTATTCTCCCTACTTAGAATCGAATTGCCAGTTTCGCCATCGAAAAGATGGATCTTCGATTCATCGAATTTTAGATGTATGGGTTGCCCGGAAATGAAATTCTTACGGTCATCGACGGAGACGATGTAATCTTTGTCAAAACCGTCTAGATGAACAAATAGATGGACCACGGAACCCAAGATTTCATAAATCGATAATTTGGTGGACAAACCTTTTTCTGCAAGGCTAAGGTGCTCCGCGCGAACGCCAAG
Source organism: uncultured Erysipelotrichaceae bacterium (assembly GCA_900317165.1). Classification (GTDB taxonomy): domain Bacteria; phylum Bacillota_I; class Bacilli_A; order RFN20; family CAG-826; genus Alloenteromonas. The sequence continues at coordinate 3,769 of ONFU01000026.1, read as the reverse complement.
GGTCAATTTATGTTCTTGACCATCGAGGTATTTTTCCTTGACCTTCCTCATCTTCTTTAGGTCGAACTTAAGTTCTTCACCATTATCGAATTTAGCAACGAGATGGGTTTTATTGGCTTTAGCGACGATATTGAAGAAGTTCATCTGGGGGGTGCCAATGAATCCAGCTACGAAGACGTTATTGGGATAATCAAAGACGTCCGTCGGTTTATCGGTTTGTTGGATGACACCATCCTTCATAACGACGATGATGGAACCCATGGTCATGGCCTCGACCTGGTCATGGGTGACGTAGATGAAGGTGGTCTTCAGTTTTTGATGCAATTTGACGATTTCGCTGCGCATGGACGTGCGGAGTTTGGCGTCAAGATTGGACAAAGGCTCATCGAGGAGGAAGAGTTTTGGTCCACGGACGATCGCGCGTCCTAAGGCGACGCGTTGCATCTGCCCACCTGACATCTCGCCTGGCTTGCGTTTGAAGAGTTCGGTTATGCCAAGGATTTCGGCCGCCCAGCGGACCTTCTCGTCGATTTCTTGTTTGGTGAGGTGGCGTTTGATGATTTTCTTATTGCCATCCTTATCGGTGACTTCATCCTCGATCTTACGCATCTTAAGAGCAAATGCGATGTTGTCATAAGCGGTTAGATGGGGATAGAGGGCATAGTTTTGGAAAACCATCGCCATATCGCGATTCATGGGGTCGACGTTATTGAGGAGAACATCATCGAGGTAGAGCTCGCCCGCGGAGATATCCTCTAAACCCGCGATCATACGGAGGGTGGTGGATTTGCCACATCCCGAAGGACCGACAAAGACGACGAATTCGCCATCGTCGACTTCGAGGTTGAAGTCTTTGACGGCGACAAAGTCCTCTGGAGCCTTGATTTCTTTCCTCTTGAATAGGCGTTTGAAAAGCGATGGACCCTTATCGCGAGATGGGTACACCTTATAGACGTGTCGTAAGGATAATTTGGGCATAAACGAGCTCTCCCAATAGTTTTGGAAACGTTTCCAATTTCCTAAATCTTACAACCTTTCCGCCATTTATCAATAGGGAAATCAAACCTTTTTTCGGGCGTTTATACTGATAATTTAAGGTATAATAATAAATCCCTGCGAAATTTCAAAAGAATACTTAATGAAAAAGAGGGCCGTTGAAAAACCTAGTGGTTGATCAGCAGCCTCTTTTTTCATTCACCAACTTTAGGTTTTTCAACATGCTCTGCATGTTCCTTCACCGATCTAGCGAAGGAAGGCCATAGATAATGCCCATGACATTGCCGTCGAATCAAAAAAACGTCAGTTCATCGTGTATCTGACGCTTTTAATTCAGAGGAGTTTTTCACGGCCTCTTCTTTTTCTTGACCACAATCAAATAAATCAATGATGACGAAGGACGCTGGTTCATGCTTGAAACTTGGAAGTTACACATGTAATGCGTAAACGTTTTTGGAATTTTGATTGTAACCTAGGTTACATTTAAAAAATTGGCATGGTCTTTAAAAGAATCTTCCTTAGTCTTTCCTCTGGGGTTATATCAAGGTTGATTCCTCTATCTACGGCGATTAGTTTTATGGCTTTTAATACATCCAAAGAGTGATAAGGCTGATAAACGCCTGCAAGGTAATCAAGGCTGACGTCCTTAAGAATCAAAGAAGTATAAGTGTTATAACGATATGACCATTCCCGTAATAGATAGCCGATCCAATGCATCACGGCTGGGGAATAAACGGTTCCTCTTCTTATATTGATCCTCTTTTTCACATTTTGGAAAATCTCATCTTCGCTATAGACCTCGTCAAAGATTGTAAGTTCATCCATCTTCCTTGCATATTGAGTTGCAACAAATGATTTTACAAAGAAATAGGAAGGTATCCCTTCTACCGATGAACGCTCGAAAAGCCTCGCCTGCATTTTGCATAAGCGGAAGCAAGTTTCATCCCTGTCTCTTGAATAACTCATCGAAGTATTTTCCCTCCCTGCGATATTCGATTTTAGCTAAGTTTGCCTTTTCTATTCCTTCTTTGCCTAATGCTTTCTTTTTAACAATGTATTCGGCCTTTTCAGGAGTACAAAGGAAAAGGCGGTCGATAAATACAAGCTTTTTACAGGCATCGTTGTTTTTAAATACATATTGATTTCCGAGGTTGCTCGCGGATATCGCGTGGATGCAGGCCTCATCGGTGATTTCGGAATTAGCGAATGCCTGGATTGTTTGGTAGACCTCATTATCCGCGATTGGGGCGATAATGATATCGGAAGTTTCAATTTCTTCGATAAGGGAATGCACCTCTTTCGGAACATCATATCCTTGAAAGGCATTGCGATAAAAGAGGATGGCATAGAGCCAACGTCTATCGGCATAGAAAGTCATGGCACGGAGATTATCTACTCTAGCGTAAAAGCAATAGACGGAAGCATAATCTTTATTCGCTACCCAAGTTGCTGCTTGCGGCAAAGTTTCGCCAGCGTAGAACCCATTGCCAAAATCGTTTGGCGGAACGGAGTGATCGACATCTATTTGGCCTTTGATGTCGGCTTCGGTACCATGAAAAAGCAGTTTTCTATCACGGGCGTTATCCATATAGAGCGCGCTTTTCCCTTTATTAAGGTCTATTCCGTGAAGATAGGGGTAGGAATAGATTTTTTCTAAAGTAGATTTGCTTGGTAAATCAAGCTTATTGGATAGACGGTATAATTGCATTCTAGATAAACCGATTTCGTCCGCGAATTGCTCAATGGAAATATCGAAGTAGGTTATGATTCTTTGGATATCCAAAGCCAAATTATATCTTTCCATATTTTGATTGTAACCTAGGTTACATTTAAAATCAACATCCTGAAGAATAACAAAGTTGCGCATTGATTTCGGTCTTATGTTTACGAAGCCATCAGGTTTGATGCGAATCCCCAAAGAAGACTTAACGAGAAAAGGGCCCGTTTGCAGCAGGCCCTTCGAATTCAAATTTTACAAAGGCTTATTCTTCTGGCTTTTCTTCGACTTTGTCTTCTTTGTGGAGAAGGTTATAGACAAGAGCAGCAAGAGCACCACCGGCAAGAGGGGCGAGGATGAAGATCCAAACCTGGGCAAGAGGATCGGCGTTGCCATTGAAGATAAGGGCGCCGAAAGCGGTCGCAATACTTCTGGCGGGGTTAACGGAAGTGCCGGTTAGGTTGATGCCAACGAGGTGGACGAGGGTGAGGGTCAAACCAATGACGATGCCAGGGAGGTTTCCGAGTTTGGCCTTTTCGGAGGTGACGTTAAGGATGACGTAGACGAAGATGAAGGTGAGGACGAGTTCAACGATCAAACTGCCGAAGACCGCACCGACATCGGACATGGCGCCGGTAATGACGGAGTTGCAGGCGTCTCCTGCAAGAACGTATCCGCTCATCTTGGCAACACCGAAGAGGAGGAGCGCGCCAAGGAAGCCGCCGATGATTTGGCAAAGGAAATAAACGAGCATTTCCTTGAGGCTGATCCTCTTGGCAAGGAAGGCGCCAAGAGTGACGGCTGGGTTGATGTGGCAACCGGAGATCCTTCCGATTGAATAGGCCATCGCGACGATGACAAGTCCAAAGGCTAACGCGGTTGGAACGAGGTTTCCGCCTGTTATCGCGGCGACGCCGCAGGCGAAGAAGACAAGCACAAACGTGCCTAGGCATTCGGCAATGCCTTTTTTAAGTAAATCTTTCATATTTTCTCCTTATTGAAAAATCACTTTACCTATTTATCCCCCTTCTTGGGAAGAAGTCAATAAAGCAATTG
>ONFU01000035.1 GCA_900317165.1 uncultured Erysipelotrichaceae bacterium | reverse complement strand
AAAGGAACTAACCATTGCTAACGCTAACGAAATATATGGAAACATCTATTTGCCGATGGAAGTCGACGGAAAACAAATAGAATGGAAGAGCAGCGACCCCACCGTTATTTCCGATAAGAAGGAAGAGCAAATGGAAGCTGGCGTCGTCCATCGTAAGGAAACCGATACCGAGGTCAAGCTTACCGCGACTATCAAGGACGAAGAAAAGAAGAGCTGCGCTTCCTTTACCCAAACAGTGACCGTCAAAGCGCTAGAAAAGAACATCAAGGACGAAGATTACGTCGGTTATATGTTCGGCCATTTCATCAGTGAGGACGGGAAAGAGGAAAACGGAGAGAAAATCGCCGTTGGTTTACCCAAACCGTTACCGTCAAAGCGCTAGAAAAGAACATCAAGGACGAAGATTACGTCGGTTATATGTTCGGACATTTCATCAGTGAGGACGGAAAAGAGGAAAACGGAGAGAAAATCGCCGTTGGCGAACAGATGTATTTCGCCTTCGCCGACCAAGGGAAAGGTCTCCATTTCAAGGATTTGAGCACGAGGAACAACCCCATTCTTTCAAGCACCGTCGGCGAACGCGGCGTTCGCGACCCATTCATGATGCGCTCGCCTGAAGGCGATCGTTTCTTCATCGTCGCGACCGACTTATCCGTCTATACTCGCGGTGGTTGGGGCGCGAACACGAACGACAAATTCTCAAAAAACGGTAGCCATTCACTCGTTTTCTGGGAATCCCGCGATTTAATCAATTGGAGTGAATCACGCCTATTGGAGGTTGCGCCTTCAAACGCCGGAATGGCCTGGGCCCCCGAGATGATCTACCACGAGGAAAGCGGGCAATACGTTATCTTCTTCGCTTCCTGCTTAGTCAACGAAGACCACTCGGAAAAGATCGAGAAAGACGCGATTTACTATGTAACAACCCGCGATTTCATTCATATCTCCGAGCCTAAACTTTTAATCAACAACCAGGACGAAGGCAGACGCATCGTCATCGATGCCTCTATCCTCCGTTTGGGAAATACATATTATTCCGCCGTCAAAGACGGGGATAACAACGTCGATGGAGGAGGCATCCTCATTCAGAAAACCACGAATCTCTTCGATCATGAAAGTTGGGAGAGAATCGGCAATCTCGCTGACACAGGCTTCAAGGTTTCCGGTGGATGGGGAGGTTCCGCTCCTGCTTCCAACAAGAATCTAGAAGGACCGGAATGGTTTGTCTATAACCGCGCCGATAGAACCAATCAAGACGTTCCTGAATACGGTCTTATGGGCGACCAATATATGAATTCCGGTGCAGGGTATCTTCCTTTTGCCACCACGAACATCGAAGACATCCATAACGAGAACGGTTCGTGGCGCATGCTTTCCGCCGGTGAAGATAAGGATTATAGCTGGGATCGGTTAACCAAGCGCCACGGCACCATCATGCGTTTGACCGCCGACGAATGTGCGCGCATACGCGACCATTACAGCCTAAACGCCTAATCAATTAAACAAATTAAAGGCCCGTTTGATTCGGGCCTTTCTTTTGGAGTTGGTTTATTTAATCTTTTTCCATTCTTCCCTGGTTATGGAATAGACGCGACACATACCATAGTTTCCGTTTTTATACATATTTCGGAAGGTCATGCCGTTAGCTTCCGCGGTTTTATATGAAGGGAGGTTATCTTCCTCCATATAGGAATAGACTTCATCGAAATCGAAGTGTTCGAAGAAATAATCCCTTACGGCCCTCGTCATTTCCTTACCGATGCCTTGACGGTGATAATCCTTCCTTAGGTGATATCCGATTTCAGGAACCGTCCCGCCATTAATCGGCTGCATAGAAATTCCGCAATCGCCAATCATCTCGCCGGTTTCCTTAAGGATTACGGCCCATAGGCCGAAACCATTTTTCTTATAGGAATCCTTACACCAATCGATCCAGCGTTGCACGCCTTCATCGTCATAGGGTTTGGCATAATAAACCATGTTCTCGGGATCGCCGATCACCTTTTTGAGGGATGAAAAATCTTCATCCGTCATTTCACGGAGAAAAAGCCGTTTTGTTTCCAATATATAATCCATGGTTTAAATGACGGATGGGTCAATTATTCTTTATATTTTTCAGGATTGTATTTCCATAAAGGAACATATTTGGAAACGTGTTCCATATAGATGTGGAATTCGGGGTATTTGGCGTTGGAGACGCTTTCGCCAAAGGTGGAACTTCCAAGGAAAAGGAAGATTAGGAAGAGCGGTCCAATCATCGTCCAGTTGAAGATGCCGTAGTTAGCGGCTCCGGCACCAAGGACGACGAAATACAAAGATAGCCAAACGCCTTGTTCACCAAGGTAGTTAGGATGCCTGGCATGTCCCCATAACCCCGTGGTATTGAAGCCTTTGTTAAATGGCTCAGGGAGTTCTTCAAGCTTTTTGCCTTCAGCGAGGAGTTTCTTTTTGGTGGTATGGAAAGCCATCTGCTGCTCATCGGCGGCAAGCTCAAGAAGCAAGAAACCAAGGGCGGCGGCGAAGGCCACATAATCCCAAGCCCCAAGTTGGGCATCGGAGCTCATAACGGCGAGGGCTGGCAAGCAGATTGCAAGAACCAAGACGTTTTGATAGAAGGAAATGAAGAATAGATCCCAAAAAGCCCAAGCGACTTTGTTGGAAAGGTATTTGCTCTTGCGCAATACCTGCCAGCGATAATCTTCTTCGCCAGCCCAGAACTTAATGCTGTAGGCTCCTTTGCGGGCAAAGTTGACCGTTAGACGGATTCCCCACAAAGTAACGATGATGGCGAAGATAACGAGGCGGGGTCTCATATCTCCTTTGGCGGCGACGATCCATGCATAAGCGATTGGCATGATGCTCCAAAGCTTATCCATTTGCGAATTGTTACGGCTGATTTCCCCAACGATGAAGCAATAAGCCACGGCACCTCCGCAGACTATTGCAAGGATCATGAGCGTTTCTGCCTGAACGGAGTTGAGGTTTGGGGGGCAGAAGACGAAGCCGAGCACGCTTAAGGCCAAGACGACCAGCGCGGTTATTATCGTACCTAAATACTTTTTCATGGGTTTCCTCCAAGTGCAACGCGTGAATTATATAGATAAACGTACGCAAAAGACCACCTTTTCCGTCAAAAGCTTTGTTTATTCATTCTTAATCGTTGAATCTATTTTATCTTTAAGGTCTTTAGATAAGCTTTATGCTCATCGCTCACACGGAAGGATTCGACAGCCTTCTGAATTGCCTTATTATGAATGCACGGGTCAAACATTTTTCCTTCGATTGCCTTAATAAAGGAATTGTAATTCTTAGCTAATCCGGTGGCTAAATACCAGGCGATCATCATTTGAACGTAATAGTCGTTCAACCTAACCTCTTGGACTTTTAAAAGATGCTCTTCGCGGAAATCCTCGCCAAGGAAATAATTCATGAGGCACTTAACCGCATACCTAACGCGATAAACCTCTTTGCTCTTAAGCCATTTGTAAATCTCTTTCAACAATTCATCTTTATGTTTCGCTAAATGTTTGTTGCAAATGGTATCGCATACAGACCAATTGGAAACATAAGGGAGAAAAGCGTCAATTCGCTTAATGCATTCGTCGTAATCTTTGAGATTAGAAAGGATAAAGGCGTGAAGGATGTTTTCTTCGTGATATTGATGTGGGAGGTCATCTAAAAAGGCTTCTTTGAGGGTTCCTCCCACTTCTTTCGCGTATTTCTTGATTATGGGGAGCCTCACCCCAATAAAAGAAGATGGGTCGACATTAGGAATTAAGGGCAAAGTAAAGGCCCTATATCCCTCGTCTTTGTTGTTAATGAGGTATTCCTGGATTTCGGTCATATGCCTGGCCTCTTTTTGTTCTATAGAACAAATTATAACACCCCCTTAAGGAAAGAAAAAACCGCCTTCGGAAGACGGTCATAAAGCATTTGGGGATTAACGGAAATGGCTATCGTAAACCATGCGGATCTTTTTGCCGCGAACTTCGACGATCATAAAATATGGGTCGATTTTTTCCTTGAAGCCAAAGCCATCGTCGATTCCGCTGTTGGACGAACGGGATACGCTTTCGGTGTTATAGACCTGGCCCAAAAGATTGTTCCCATATTCAAGAGCTTCCTTGCCTTCCTTGAATTCTTCCTGAACGTCTTCGACGTGGCCATCTGGGTAGACCATAACTACTCTATAAATCTTTTCCATAAATATCTCCTTCGTTGTCCATGGAATTGGAAACTTTATCCGCAACAATGATATCTATTAAAGTCGGGCAAAACAATTATATCAGTGAGGCTCGATGAGGTCAGGATGGTCTTTTAGAATCTTCTTATCCTCGTCGAAGATAGCATTCTTTGTACATGCCAGAGAGCAAAAAAGGCATTTTTACGTGGTTTTAGACCTTTGTTTGTTACGGTTGCTTAAAAAGAATAATTAAATTGCATAATAGTTGAAGGGAATCTGTTATCGACTGATTCAATTGTTCGACGTTAGACACCTCAACAATATCTTTATGGAGGAAGCCGTTTCTAGAATCATCGATCCATCTATTTAAAATTGTCAGCGTGTTTCTATTAAGATTCTGATTCTTGCCCAATAAGTATTGGATGTCTCTATCATTCGAGTAAAAGAATTGTTTCATATTTCCAAGAGTCAATTTTTCATCGGAAAAATCAATTATGTTCCCTTTGCTATCTCGGATACTTTTGTTTTCGAATTCTTCTTTTAATAAATTCGAAAACACCACTTCCACTATTTTAAACACCGAAACGAGAACAAAAGTTAGGTCCAAATAATCGCAGTATTCTTTATCCTGTTCAAAGCCTCTAAGAGTGTAGGAGAAGGTATAAATCATTCGCGAAATTTCGTTGGAATGTGGACAATTCTTTAAATAATCGGTTACTATTTTTCTTTCGTTATCGCTCAACGATAATTTATATTCGTCGACAAAAAGATTTTTATAAAGGATTCCGTAAAATAGATCCTTGTTCTTTTTTCTGAGTTTTGATAGAGGCAACCTAGCCAACGAACCAATCTTACGGTTCCACGAAGCGATCAATTCGACCATCTTATTGTATTCGTCCTCGCCAAATCTTTCGCACAAAAAAGCCTTATAGTCGATACAGCTGCACTCTTCAACATTCTCTTCTTTTAAAAATGAAAAGAATGAGTCTTCAACGTATTCATAAATAACGCCTGGGGCTTTTTCGACAAGAATTGGTGTGTTTTCATCAACAACTTCGTTTTCTTCAACGGCGTCATATTTGTAATCAATTTTATACGGATGGAGCCATGTGGCTTTGCCTTGTGGCGTAAAGGGGACAACGTAAGTTCCATCAGGTGAAAGAAAACAGCAACGTTCTTTGGAATCACAAAAAATAAAGCCACCAAAGATTTTGTCACCAATAATAAAGGTCTTTCCTTTGTCTAGAGCTCTTAATTTGAAATGTTTTTCCAATAATTCTGATATAAAAGAATCTGTTGACACGCGATATACATGACCAAAGCCAAAATGAACCGATCTTAAAACATCGCGTTCTTGATGCATTAATTGAGTAATAAGTTTTTCTAAAGTTTTGTCATACCTTTTTTGACAATACGCTTCAGCAAACTCTGTTAATGATTTGGCTTCGATTTCCATATTTAAATTGTATCAAAAAAAGAGATTAAAAATATTTAGTTTAAGCTTCTGGAAGCTCATAAGCATAATCGTCCTGCATCGATAGAACGACAAGCTGTCCGACGAGCAACTCGAGGCGGTTTCTGACGGGTGTGGCTCGAAGATCCATTGCCCTAGCTGTGATTCAACTGATCTTTGGTTTAAGAACATGCGGGGTTACGAAGAAGATAAATTCGTCTGCAAAAAATGCGGCAGGGAATTTACGGAGCGCGAACTTCAGAAGGCGCAACCTGCCTAGGAACGGTCAAGGCTTTGGATGCGCCAAGGCCTATTTTTGTCGCGAACACTTTGTAGATGATCTACGTGTCCCATGTTAAAATATCTATGTCGAATTGAGGATATTTTTATGAAAAAGGGATTTATATTATTTTGTTTTCTTTCAACACTCTCTTTAGTGGCGTGTAACAATAGCCCAAAAAAGGTTGAGTACTCAGAGTAAAAGATAAATTTAAAAAAGCAGAAGAAAGTGAAGATAGCAAGAATCTTGGATATCAATATTTTATAGAGCCATTTAAAGCTTATGTTGATTACACAGAAACAATAGAAGAAAGAACCATTAGAACCATTGAAAGCCAAACCTATAATAACTATGGCTACCTTACTGATTATTTACTTCAAGCCACTGCCAAGGGAACATATAAAGGCGAGCCGCTTAACGGAACACAAAAAACAGTGTATTCCGTATCATATAGATAATAAGCCGCCACTATGGACGGCTTAACTTAAGCAAACGATAAAGTGATGGTTAGCTAATATGTTTTGTCCAGGCTGCGCCACACTTTCTACATTTATAAACATAGTAGTCGCCTGAATAATGTCGGTTTGTTGCTTCGTGTTTTGGGGAGAATGATCTTCGTATGAGCGAGGAGAATCGCTCTCGTCCTGGCACAAATAAGAAATGTATTATTAAACTTCTAGGAGTAAACACATGAAGCGGGCGTTTTTGATTAAAGCATTCTTGGGCCGTCACAATCAGAGACAAATTTGCGATGGCAGTTATTGCAAAAATAAGTCACTCTACTGCCATCCATATTGATATCCGCTGTAATGAAATCGGTGGAATTGCATCCGGGGCAATTGGTGGGTTTAACAAAGCCACATCCGCCGCCAGAAACAGCCTCTAATTGGTCATCGGTGAGTTCAACGCCTTCTTCTTTGGCGATCTTCAAAATCTCTTCTTGACCTTTGCAGTTTTTGATTTTCTCGATTTGTTCCTCGGTCAAGCCTTTCAATAGTTCTTCTCTCATTATCAAAGTTCTCCTTGGTTGATTGGATATTATCATAGTTTTCGTCACGGATGTGCCACAAAAAGACCCCCAAGGAGGTCTAATCTTTGCTGGATAAGTCAATTTGTCCAATTTTGGATAAGTGACTTTTGGACGACTACAACAGCGGGCGTCCCATGACGGCGCCAATTCTCCGAAAAAGAACAAACTCCGTCCTCTCCGACGAAGCACATATTCGACCAGTGGGACCCGAAATCAACGACGGCTGGTATTTCGCAAAGCGCGGCGTCGATACCTCCTGCAAACAGGAATACCGCGTCGGCTTCTCAAACTTCAATGAAGAGATTGAGATTCCAGATCTCGAAATGATAAAAACCGAATACAGGTTATAGATTTTTCAAATAAACGCTGTCGTTTTCCGTAATCTCGCGGATGACTTTGCACGGGTTTCCTGCGGCTAGAGAATGCTTCGGGATGGTTTTCGTAACGACCGAGCCCGCCCCAATGACGGAGCCCTCCCCTATCGTCACCCCGCCGCATATTGTCACGTTGGAAGCGATCCAACAATTGTTTTCGATGACGATGGGCTTGCCATATTCTTTATCGGTGTAATCCCCGTTGTCCTTCCGATAGATGTTTCGTTCCTGATAACGAAGAGGATGAAGGGGTGTCAGGATACTGACGCCGGTCCCGATAAAGACGTTTTTGCCAATATGGACGGGACATGTATCTAATATCGTGAGATTGAAGTTCGCGTACGAATTGTCGCCGAATTCAATAAAGCAGCCATAGTCGAAATAGATGGGACCTTGAAGGTAGACATTCGACCCCATATGGACGCCCATAGCCTCCAAGATGGCGTGTCGCTTATCCGCCTCTCCTTCGAGGACGTTATTGTAATCGCGAGAAAGGCGATGGGCTTTCGCCCGCAACGCAAGCAATTCCGGGTCGGAAGGATCGTAAAGCTTCCCGGCGAGCATCTTCTCTTTTTCTGTCATGTCGATATCCTAGCAGGTTGCGCCGCACTCGTCGTTATATTTTCGTAGGCGAGGCGCATGCGATAAAGCCTTTTATAACGAAAGTGGCCATGTGAAACGTACCCAAAAGTCTGGACTGGAATCAGTCTAAGGCTGAAGGGTATTTTTCATGAAATGGACGACTTAATTTTCATTGATTTTAACCCTAGATTTAGGACTTCTTCTAAAACGATCACACAACAAGCATGTGTCAAATATTCTCTATCTTTGTTACGAAAAAGATAGGGTTATGGAAGGAACATTATCGAAATAATTACCATCCAGCCAAATAACAAATTCTTTAACTTTCGCTGAATCATATAATGTGTTGTGTGTGGAAGAAACTCGATAAGGTTCTGATTCATGCCAATCAGGAGGGACCATGCAAAAGTTTTCACCTCGAGGAGGAGAAACTAAGTTGCCGTCATAGAACTTTGCCCATTTGATGCCTTCGGCTACGATGGCACCATTATGTGTTTCTAAAGAAACCTCAACCGGGTTTTTATTTTCTATGCGCACATAGAAGAAAGCTGTGGAAGAAAGGACTTGATCTGTAATATCAACCAACCCTTCATCAGGTAAAAAAGCATAGGTATGGAACACTTCGCCATTAAAAAGTGCTTGTTTGGTAATGTCTTTTTCGCACGATACTAAAAGTGGATGAGAGAGATCAGCTGTTTCTTTTCCATCAAAGCTATATGCCTTAAGAGTCATAGAATCAGAGACAGAAATGGCAAATGCGTCGGTTGGTTCTTCAGGAATGCCTCCTCCATTTTGTGTATTGTTATAAGCTTCAAGAAGTGCACCATTAACATAGGTTGGGGATATTTCGTTCAAGTAATTATTGAATTCTTTAGCCACCACATCATATTTTGCGATTTCATCACTTCGTTCAGTAACAGAAAGGAACCCTTCATCATTCTTTTCGAGATATTGATTGACCTTGCTATCGCCATCGCAAGCATAGAAGGAATAAGTAGTCATTTCTTTTTTGTTGTCGTCATAGGTGCCGTCTAAATAAAAGCAAGAACGTTCATCATTCATATCGACCGCAAAATACACACCAAGGCTTGATGCATCTTCGATATATCTACATCTAGTGACTATTCCTAACTTTGTTTCACCGATACTCGCACTGCTAGAATATGCTAAAGAGAGGTCATTTTTGGAGATTCCATCCGTATCGAAAAAATAATAGGATAACGATAAGGCATCTTGAGCTGCTTTGGCCAAAGAAGGGTTTGGTTTATCGTCTCTTTTCAAGAGTTTTTTATTCTGTTTAGACGTACTATTTAACGAGGCTAGAACGCTTTTAAGCGCAGAAAAGTATTTTGCGTTAGTTTTTTCATATGAGATTGAGGAACCACAGCTTGATAAAGCAACAGCCGTAACCATCACTGAAAAAATTCTCAAATTGTTCATAATGCTTTTCATGGCTTAATAATACATCAGAAATATAAAATGAAAAATTGGCTAGCTCTTATTATTTGCGTACAAAATTGCTTTCTCCAAAAAGAGCTTCGGCTGGTTGTCCAATTTTGCCACGACTACTTCTATGACGACATGACAAACTGCCCGACAAAGTTTCGACATGTAGGCCTTCAATTGCTTCACATGTGTCCCATGACGACGCCAATTCTCCGAAAAAGAACAAACTCCGCTCTCTCCGACGACGGTCTCCATATTTGGTCCACACGACTTTTCTAGCGAAGTGAATTTGTTTCAAGGAATCGCCAAAATCCTTGCAAATTGGGAATATTCGATACTAAATTAGGCATCTTCCACAGCTAAGAATTCCGCAAATTTCGGACTTGGCGAAGTAAAGACTTCGCTTGTTTTTCCTAGGCAATCCACTTCCCCGGAATAGAGGAAAAGCGTCTTGGACGAAATCTTTTTGGCAAACTCGATTTGATGGGTGACCAGAATCATCGTGACTCCCTCTTCCCGTAGCTTTACCATGACGTTGCAGACCTCGTTTACCATCATGGGATCCAGGGCGCTCGTGGGTTCATCGAAAAGCAGAATTTCGGGATCCATGCATAAAGAACGCGCAATGGCGACGCGTTGCTTTTGGCCGCCACTAAGGGAGGAAGGGAAGGCATCGGCCTTATCCAACAACCCAACTTTAGAAAGGTTATTCAATGCAATGGCCTTTGCCTCTTCTTTGCTACGATGAAGGACCTTGCGCTGCGCGATCATGCAATTATCCAAAACGTTCATATTGGCGAAGAGGTTAAAGGATTGAAACACCATATTGATACGGGAACGTACCTTGTTTTCATCCACGCCCCGCCCCAAAACATTTTCGCCTCGGAAGAGAATCTCTCCTTCATCGGGACGCTCCAATAAGTTGATACAGCGAAGACACGTCGATTTCCCCGAACCCGAATTGCCTAGAATCACAAGGCATTCCCCTTTTTCTAAGGTAAAGGAGATATCTTTGAGTACGCTTTCCCCATCAAAGGATTTCTTGAGGTTTTTTACTTCTAGGATACTCATGCGAAAGACCTCCTACCATGGTGAAAGCGGAAGAGATGCTTTCCTTCCAATTTGACGCCGATGAGCTTTAAGACCAAGTTGGAAAGCAAGGTGAGTAAGAGATAGATCACGGCGATAATGAGGTACGACGCCATAAAGGCATAGGAATCATTGGCGGCGTTATAGGCGGCGAAATACAGTTCGGCCACGCCAATGACATTCAGCACCGAGGAGTCTTTGATATTTACGATCCATTCGTTGCCAATGGTTGGGATGGCGTTTCGTAAGGCTTGGGGCAACACCACCGACCATAGCGTTTGGCTCGATGATAACCCCAAAGAACGGGCGCCTTCGGTTTGGCCTTTGTCCACGCCATTTAATCCCGATAGCACCACTTCGCCCATATAGGCGGTGGTATTGAGGGTAATGACGATTAAACCGGCGACCATCCAGCCATTAAAGACATCGATACCAGGTAAAACGTTATTCCAGTTAAGACCAAGGGCCATGCAGCCATATTTGAATAGGAGGGCTTGCACCATCATGGGCGTGCCACGAATCACGGCGCTATAGGCGACGCTAAAACCTTTGAGAATATATTTGAGGGCCTTTATGATCCAAAGATCATCTGACCTAGGTCGAATCTTCTTGCCGAGAGCAAGAAAGACACCAAGCAATAATCCTACCCCCGTACCGACCACCGATAAGACAAGGGTCCCTGCTAGACCAAGGAGGAATTGTTGCCAATATGATCCTAGTAGCCGAGCGATATCTTGGCCTAAATTCATTGCGCCCCTCCACTACGTGAGACGCTAGCGGCCATGAGTTCTTCGCGCTCTTTGGCAGAGATTTTCGCTAGCACGCCATTGATATCGTTACGGAGTTGCTCATCGTTTTTTCTAACGCCGATACTGACGCCTAGTTCGCTTTTTGCTTCCCCTAAGACCTCTTGGTCGAAATGGACGATGCCAAGTCCATTTAGCTTACCGCAAATCGATGTGGCCACCGGAAGTTCGGCGGTCATGGCAAAGGCCGAACCGTTGATGACGTCTTGGGCGGCCAAAGCAAACGTGGCTACCGGGGTAACGTGCCTTGCCCCATATTCGCTAGCAAACGTATCAATCACATCATCGGTGACCGTGGCGATTTGGGATACGATGTTTTGCCCACTTACCAATGCGCCGAATTCTTCGACCGAGACGGTTCCTTCGTAACGGCTTGCTACCGAAGCGGAAGTCACCAACACAAGTTCAGAACGATAATACTCGTCGGTGAAGGAAATTTGGAGGCGGCGTGTCTCCGTATCGGTCATGCCAGCGATGATCGCATCGATCGAATTCATCTGCAAATCGGTGATGAGGGATTCCCAGTTGGTTTGGACGATTTCGACTTCTTTGCCAAGTTCTTTGGACAACCGCTTGGCGATTTGGATGTCATAGCCATCGGCATAGGAGCCGGCGTGATTGGCAATGGGCAATGTAAAATCGTTTGCCCCGGAATCGCTGACCCAATTAAAGGGAATATAAGCACATTCAAGACCAATGCGAATCTTATTGGAATCTTGGTGCAAATTGCCGCAGGAAGAAAGCAGGCTGGCGGCCCCTGCAAGTAAGGTCAAAGACCTCAAAAAACGTGGTTTCATAAAGAAAACCTCCTTTGCCTGATCGATGGCTATATACCAATGCGATCAAGGCTTAGGAAGCCCGCTAGCATCAATAGTGCCAACCCAAGTCTTTACACTTGGGAGAGTCCAAGGGGTATTTCCTCTTGTCCCAACTCGACGCTAGTAGGCGCTAGCGAGGGTTTCGGCGCTCTTGCCTTTCGCTTTGCCCCGCTTTGCCTAATGGGACGAAGCTACTCTTCTGTAGCGCTCCTCTATTCGATCGACGCTCATGATAGTCACTTTTTTTGTCCTCGTCAACAAGATACTTTGGGGGTTCCAAAGTTCCCTTTTTGCGCGCCTTATGCGTAAAGAAAAAGTGAGGAATTCTTTGCAAATCCCCCGCTTCCGTTTCCATTCGCGCGGCATGAGCATTGGGTCCGAGGCCACCATGACGACGCCAATTCTCCGAAAAAGGACAAATTACCTCTCCTTCATCAGCAATTTGTTTTTCAAGCTATCCATCAATATTGCGCCCAATGGAGCGGTTATCAATATCGCCACCACCGCAGCGGTCAGCACCAACGTGCCGCAAGCAAGTCCTTCGGATAAAGCAATCGCCCCAATCGATGCTTGGACGGTCGCTTTTGGAAGATAAGAAAGGACGATATATAGTTTTTCCTTCCAAGTGAAATTCGTCGCGATTACGGAACAAAGCACGCCTAAACTCCTAAATACCAATGCAATGAAGACTAGCCCGACAATAATTGCCCCTTCTTTTGAAAAGGCGTAACGAGCATCAACCGCAACGCCAACAAGGGCAAACAATAGTATCTCAAAACCTTGCCATAAGCCGTTGTAGGATTTCTGTAGCTCTTTTGCTTCCTCTTTTTTAAAAATGCCCACCACAAACGCCATGACGATTATGGCTAATAGGGACGAAACGCTAAAATACGGTTTCAAGGCGTTCTCGAGGGCGAGCATCCCAAAGGACAGGCCAAGCATCGAAACGACATGGGCAATTCTATTTAGTTTCATGTATCGAATGGCTAAAACCATCAAGAAGCCTACCCCGATACCCAAAATGACGCCAGAAACAATCGAAATGGGGATTTGCCCAACGCTCCACGCATCAAATGTGGACGTCGCAACCAGGTTTTTGAACGAATAGAAAAGGACGATTACAAAGATATCGTCACAAGACGCCCCCGCCATCACAAGTTCGGGCACGCAGTGTTGTTTTCCATATCCTTCTTCCATTAGTCGAATCATCCTCGGAACCACTACCGCCGGCGAAACGGCCGCCAAGACCGAGCCAAGAAGCAAGGCTTCGAAATAGGATATCCCAAGGAGCATTGGGCCAAATATCGTGATGCCCACAATTTCGAAACAGGCAGGCAAAAAGCACATCAATATCGCGGGCCTTCCTATTTTCTTTAGACTCTTGATGTCCAAAGACAAACCGGACCTCGTCAAAATAATGACCAAAGCAATTTGCCTTAGATGGGACGAAATCGAGAGCAACGTATCATCAACGATATTGAACAAAGATGGCCCAATAAGAATCCCAAGAATGATATACCACACCAGTTTGGGGAGTTTAATCTTCTCAAATAAAAACCCACCAAGTATCCCACCGCCAAAAATAATAAACAAAGACAGAAATATATTCATCGATACCTCCCATCTGTCATAGAAACAAAAATGCCGACTTCTATGACAAAACAAGTCATAGACGTCATCAGCACTTCATTGCGGTTCTCTATTTCTAGATGGGAGACATCATTCCCAAGCCAATTATACTACTAGCAAGAGGAGAAACATAAGAAAAAACCGCCCACGATGAACGGTCTTGTCGGTTTGTTGCTTCGTGCTTTGGGGAGAACGGTCTTCGTATTAACGAGGAGAATTGCTCTCGTCCTAACACAGTATATAAAGTAGCTTCGACGTCGATGGTTCTAAATAGATCCAGGACGAGGGTCGAACGAGCATGAAAAAACCGCCCAAAACGGACGGTCTTGTTCGTTTGTTGCTTCGTGTCCAGGAGAGAATCTTCTTCGTATGAGCGGAGAGAATTGCTCTCGTCCTGACACACAAGCAGGCTAGTTTACTTAACGACTGGGAGAAGACCCATATAACGGGCGTTCTTGATCGCAACCGCAAGTTCACGCTGATATTTGGCGCTCGTGCCGGTGATGGAACGAGGGGTAATCTTGCCATCGGAAGAAACGAATTTCTTGAGGGTTTCGACATCCTTATAATCGATGAACTTGATGTGGTTCTTTTTGAAATAGCACTGCTTCTTGCGAGAACGCATTTTCTTAAAAGCCATTCTTGTTTGTCCTTTCTTAATGTTCCTTCCTTAGAAGGGGAGGTCGTCGTCGACGATATCAACCCCGTCAAGGTTGGATGATTCAGATACCTGGGCGGCCGGGGCAGATGGCGCTGGAACGTCTGGTTGATAACCAGAGTCGTCAGCGTCTTGGGCTTTAGGCCCAATGAATTCAACGCCGTTGGCGATGATTTCTGTAACGGTAACCTCAGTATTGGTTTTGTTGGAAACGTATTTTCTTTGGCTTAAGCGACCTGTAACGCCGACCATGCTTCCTTTGCGCATATATTTCGCAACGGTGTCAGCACGGGCTCCAAAGACAGTAACGTCAATGTAGATTGTCGTTTTTTCTGTTCCATTCTTCGAGAAGGAATCGTCACTAGCCAAGCGGAAACTCGCAACGCTAGAGCCGTTCGGAGTTTTACGGAGTTCTGGGTCGCGGGTTAAGCGGCCAACGAGCACTACGGAATTAAGCATAATTTTGCCTCCTACAGGTGTTATTCTTTGTCGACGGTGATAAGGAACCGAATAACGGCATTATCCAATCTGGCCAAACGATCAAATTCTTTGAGGCCTTCGGCTTCGCCAGCAACTTTGATGACGACATAGTAGCCTTTGGTCTGCTTTTTGATCGGATAGGCAAAATCACGGACTCCCCACTCATTGACGTTCTTAACTTCGATACCATCGTTGGTAAGAATGCCGTGGAGCTTCTCGATCTCTGCTTTACGAGCGGCTTCGTCGAGTTCGGCAGAGAGGATGTACATAATCTCGTACTTTCCCATAATCTTTTGCACCTCCTAGTTTCGGACTAATCGGATCGCCTCGGGAGGGAACCCGTGCGACCATAGAAGTCATGCGCCTCTTTTCCTTCGGAAGAGAGCGTTGGTATTATAGTGATGTAAACGACGATAATCAACGACTTCTGAAAGAAGTTCAAAAATAACGAAAGTTCTGAAAAAATACAAAGAATAAATTGACAAAAAAGCAGTTTGAGTTTTCGCCCAAACTGCTTTGTGTTTTTTTGGTTGCGTTTTCCGCTTTTATTTTTCGTCTTTCATCGTTGGGAAGAGGATGACTTCACGGATGTTTTGGACGTTGCAGAACAGCATGCACATACGGTCAATCCCAACTCCGATTCCGCCTGCGGGAGGCATGCCGTAACGCATGGCGTCAAGGAACGAATTGTCGATGTCGTTGGCCTCTTCGTCGCCACGATCCCTAGCGGCAAGTTGAGCTTCAAATCTTTCAAGCTGATCAAACGGATTGTTGAGTTCGGAATAGGCGTTGCCAAATTCAAATCCACCAATGAAGAGTTCAAAACGATCAACGAATCTTGGATCTTCAGTTTTCTTGGTTAATGGGGAAACCTCTATTGGATATGTATGGATAAAGGTTGGTTGAATGAGAGTCTTCTCAACGAATTCATCAAAGAAGGCCTGCATGATATAACCGGTGGAATTCCAGGTTTTTTGTAATGGGACTTTATGTTCTTTGGCAAGTTCAACTGCCTTTTCGAATGGAATATCTTCACGGAAATCGATGCCGGTTTTTTCCAAAATGGCTCCGGCCATAGAGATGGAATGGAAAGGCTTGGAAAAATCGATTTCAACATCTCCCCAAGTGATTTTGTCTTGGCCCAAAACCTTCTCGCATACGTCCTTGAATAGACCTTCGGTCCATTCCATCATGGAACGGAGGTCGCCATAAGCCTGGTAAAGCTCAATGGTGGTAAATTCTGGATTGTGGCGGGTATCGATACCCTCGTTGCGGAAGATGCGGCCGATTTCATAGACGCGATCGATGCCGCCGATCATCGCTTTCTTAAGGTTCAGCTCAGTAGCAATGCGAAGATAGAAATCCTTATCAAGAGCATTATGGTGCGTAATAAATGGTTTGGCGGCCGCGCCTCCTGCGATTGGAGAAAGAATTGGGGTCTCGATTTCCAAGAAGCCAAGGGCATCACAATAACGACGGATTTCCGAAACGATATGGGAACGCAAAACGGCGATTCTCCTAGATTCGGGGTTGATGATCATATCTAGGTAGCGATGGCGGTACCTCTCTTCGGTATCGGTTAGGCCATGATATTTTTCGGGGAGAGGCTTAAGGCATTTGGAGATGTGGGTGAACTTGGTAACCCTGATGGTGAGCTCTCCTGTTCTAGAACGCATAAGCGTGCCCTCAAGGCCGACGATATCACCTGTGTCGGCAAGCTTGAAAACCGTATAGCCTTCTTCGCCGACGACGTTGAGTCCAATCCAGCCTTGGATAGCGTCAGTATCATCTCTTAAATTGACAAAACTAGCCTTGCCCATTAAGCGAATGGCCATAAGCCTTCCGGCAACATTAACGGTGACTTGTTTTTCAGCAAGTTCCTCGTCAGTCAACGCACCATATTGAGCACGAATATCGGCAATTTTGTCTTTCCACTCATAGCGTTTTCCAAAGGGATCGACACCAAGTTCTTTATATCTTTCCAGCTTGTTGAAGCGGGCTAATTCTTGATCATTCATTTTTTCTTCCATCGGTGAACTCCTTAAATAGGGCTAAAGAAGGATACAGCATTTCGCGCGTTTTTTAAACGCGTCAAATAATAAAATCGTCACTTAAGCGGCCACGATGCTTCCCAACCGTCTATTACTCTTGAGAACAGTCTTCCAACCTCGAAAACAACGCGAGCGTCTTCAAAATAATTATCAGGAAGGGAAAGCCAAGCAGAAACAGGGTCTATGGTGGTTCCATTTTGATAGGAGACAACATAGCTCATTGTAGTAATTATCTGAGCTGGTTTTTCGAAATATGGAACTACTTCAATTCCTTGAATTTTATCGATTAGTTCTTTGTTTTTCGCAATACCTACTGTTTGGTAATTATTGTCTCCTAATTGGGTTTTTGTTGCTAACATCGAGATGCCAGAGAGGAAAGAATTTGGAAGGTCTATTCTTTCTGACAAACGATATTCATTCTTTACAGGAGAGGTCATTTTGGGAAGCAGAATCTTTAGAAGACTGCCCCACGGGAGATCCCACCTAAAAAGACGGACCCTTCCTTCTTCTCTAACAGGAAGTTGCAAAGATTCAAGCTCATCGAAAGCTTTGGAAAGAGACATCTTGGATAATCCGATAAGTTCAGAAGCCTTGGTAACGGAAACGGAACGAATATCATTAAACATGCAATAGAGAACAAAATGTTGACAAACCATCGAAAGTTTTTTTGGGTTAGCCAAATTCTTTTCGTTCTTTCTCTTGCCTAACATCGAAAGGAAAGGAATATAGGCAAAGCGATCTTCGACATAAAAGGGGATGCCGTCTCTAGCTAAAGCCTTGATGGCATAAGAGGAGCTAGAAAGCAAATAAAGGCAAACTGGAAGGTCAAAAGATTCAGACAATTCAGCATAATGTGCACGAATTTCGTCAAGGGAAAAAGAGGTTGTTGCCCTTGCAATAACGAAGGAAGCCCCATAATACACCCCTTTGGTGAAGGTATAATACCCTTTTAAGGCATTTGATAATGATTTTGTCTTTTTAAATTGGCTTTCAGCGATATTAACTATATTTAAGATATTCATAATTCTAATTATACATTTTAGTTTACATAAAAGGAATTAGTTTACATAGAAAAATGACTGTAATTTTTGGATGAATATCAAGGCTGGCGTTCAGTTATCAAAATCCCATATTTGCTCAACATAAATTTTTGTCATTATTCATTATTCAGACTTTTTTAATGATCTGAATCGGTTCAAAAATGGTTCAAAGGAGTCATCCTGAATGATTGGATTTGACCGTTAAGTTAATTGCCAGCCCATGTAGCTACACCTTATTTGCAACTATATTCATTTATAGATGCAAACCGTTATAAAAAGCGCCTTTTATTCGGCGCTTTTTAGGTATAATTAGTCTTAATAGTATATGATATTTACTTTAATTGCTAATGGTGGGTATTTTTGGATTACTTATATATTTTCATATAAAGTAGCCGTTTTTACTGTTTTCCACCCGTGTAAAGTTGATAATACTTACCTTTTGCAGCTAGTAGTTGTTCGTGGTTACCCTTTTCGCTGACGTGACCATTTTCGAGAACAATGATCACGTTGCTGTTTTGAATCGTGGATAGACGGTGAGCTATAACGAAGACCGTTCTTCCTTCCATAATGGCATCCATTCCTTTTGCGACAATCTTCTCGGTCCTTGAATCGATTGAAGAAGTAGCTTCGTCAAGAATAAGGACTGGAGGATTCGCACAAGCCGCACGGGCAATGGAAAGCAACTGTCTTTGACCTTGTGACAAGTCTGCGCCTGCGGATCTTAAAACGGTGTCATAACCCTCTGGGAGCATTCTGATAAACCCATCGGCGTTTGCTAATTTAGCTGCGTTTTCAACTTCCTCATCGGTTGCATCCGGGTTTCCATAGCGGATGTTTTCCCTAACGCTGGCAGTGAAAAGATTTGTATCCTGCAAGACCATCCCCATAGCCCTACGAAGATCCTTCTTTTTGATTTTGTTGATATTTATGTCGTCAAAACGAATCTTTCCGTCTTCTATATCATAAAAACGGTTCAAAAGGTTGGTGATGGTCGTTTTTCCGGCCCCGGTTGGTCCAACAAAAGCCACTTTTTGTCCTGGCTTAGCATATAAAGAAACGTCATGAAGGACTATTTTCTCTTTGTTATAACCGAAATCAACATGGTCCATGGTTATTTTCCCAGCAAGCCAAGTATAAGTAGTTCCTGAGCCGTCTGTATGAGGATGCTTCCAAGCCCATAGACCAGTCTTTTCCGTAACTTCAATCGGTTGACCGTCTGGGCCTTCTTTCGCGTTGACAAGCGAAACATACCCTTGATCGGTCTCTGGGGTTTCATCAATCATGGCAAAAATGCGTTGAGCGCCAGCCATAGCGACAATAATCATGTTTATTTGGCTAGCAAGCTGAGCGATTGGCATAATGAAGCTTCTGCCTAGAGAAAGGAACGAAACGATTGTTCCAACTGACAAATTCTCAATTCCAGCGGATATTCCGGCAGCTCCAACGGAAGCCAGCACGACATACATCATATTGCTTAAATTGTTGGTAATTGGACCAAGAATAGACGAGAACTGTGAGGATTTTGTAACGTTTTTGCACAACGATTCGTTGAGTTGATCAAAACCTTCTTTGTTTTCTTCCTCGTGGTTAAAAACCTTTACAACCTTTTGGCCAGATATCATTTCCTCGATATAGCCATTTGTCTGACCAAGTATTCTTTGCTGGGCAATAAAGTACTTTGAAGACTGTTTTGTTACGACTGTAATGGTTGTTAGTATTACGACAAAGAAGCCAAGAACAACCAAGAGCAAAGGCCATGAACCGGTTGATATCATCGTTATCAAAGCGATGAGCATAGCGAAAAGCATTTGCACAACTGTCGGAAGAACCCTCGAGGTCAATTCGCGCAACGTATCTACGTCATTTGTATAAACGGACATAATGTCCCCATGTATGCGCGTATCAAAATATTTTAATGGGAGACTTTCCATTTTTTCGAATAACTCATTACGGATACCCATTTGAGCGGATTGCCCAACGATGCAGGCCATAACGCGATAAAGGAAGACGCACACTACGCCTAGAAGATAAAGGCCAGCCATAGTCAAAACGGCCGTAAGGAGGCTTACTTCAAAGGCGTTTCCGAATAAGTTAACGACGCCGATGATTTGGTCTGGCGATCTACCAGCGGCAATCGAGGGTTCAATAAACTGATTAATCAAGATTTGGCCGATAAACAAAGCCCCAATAGATTGGACTGCAACGCCGACAATAATTGTTGGAATACAGAGCAAAAACATGACTGGGTGACCTCTGAACATGCGGCCTAAAAGTCGGAAAAACAATGACACGGTTGTCTTAAAATCCAATTTTGGTCTCTTATTCATCGAAATCACCTCCTCCCAATTGAGTCTCATGTAGTTCTTTATAAATCGGGCAGGTTTTGATGAGCTCATCATTCTTGCCCATTCCTACGATTTGGCCTTTATCGAAGACCAAAATCAAATCCGCGTCCTTAATTGAAAGAACACGTTGAGAGACGATGAATTTGGTGACGTTTGGGATCTCCGTTTTAAAAGAAGCACGGATCAATGCGTCTGTGTGAGTATCGACCGCGGATGTAGAGTCATCCAAGATCAATATTTTTGGGCTCTTAAGAAGGGCTCTAGCAATACATAGTCTTTGCCTTTGGCCTCCAGATACATTTGTACCGCCTTGTTCAATAGGAGAATCATAGCCTTTAGGCATCTTCTCAATGAATTCGTCTGCACAGGCAAGTTTAGCGGCATGTTTAATTTCTTCGTCCGTCGCGTCTTTATTGCCCCAAAGCAAATTCGAACGCACGGTACCGCTAAACAAGACATTTTTCTGTAATACTACGGCAACCGAATCGCGTAACGCGTGTAAGTCATAATCTCTTACGTCGTTTCCTCCAACTTTAACCGCTCCTCTGCTAACGTCATAAAGCCTGGCGATTAAATTAACAAACGACGATTTGGAGGACCCCGTGCCACCGATTATGCCGACAACGGATCCAGAATGAATATGGACATTAATGTTTTCCAAGACCTCTTTTTCCGATTTTGCATTATACCTAAAACCAACATCCTCAAAATCCACCTGGCCGTTAGGAACTTCCATTATTGGATTTTCTTTGTTTTTCAAAGACGGTTCTTCAATCAAAACTTCAGAAATACGTTCGGCCGAATTCCTGGAAATAATGATCATGACGAAGCCCATAGAAATCATCATTAGGGACATCATGATTTGCATGATGTATGAAATTAAAGAAGTTAAGTTACCTTCGGTAAAACCGGTTTGGGCGTTTCCGGTTGATACAATCATTCTGGCCCCAAAGAAAGCTATAACGATCATGCAGGAATAAACCGCTAAATGCATGGACGGATCGTTGAAAGCAAGAATTTTCTCGGCATGAACGAAATTCTTATAAATGAAATAGGAAACATGACCGAATTTTTCGGTTTCAAACGCTTCCCTACCAAAGCTCTTAACAACGCGGATACCGTTAAGGTTTTCTTCAACGGAAGCATTTAAATCATCGTAGGCATTAAACACTTTTACAAACGTTGGGTGAACCTTAATGGCAATAAAGAATAGAACAAACGCCAAAAGAGGAACTACAGCAACAAAGACTAAACTAAGTTGCCAGGAAATAGAGACCGCCATGGAGAAAGCGAAAATAATCATAAGCGGCGCGCGTACGACAAGTCTCAAGATCATTTGAACGGCGAATTGGACGTTGGTGACGTCTGTTGTAAGACGCGTTACCAAAGAAGCGGTTGAGAATTTATCGATATTAGCAAAGGAGAAGGTCTGAATTTTATAAAACATCGCTTGCCTAAGGTTCTTACCAAACCCAGCCGAAGCCTTGGCCGCAGCGAACCCGGCAACGATTCCACAAGTAGCACTAACGATCGCTAATGTAGCCATTATTGAGCTGGTTAAAGCTAAATTCGTTGACATGGGGTCCGTAAATGTTACGGTCCCTTCCATCATGTTGATGTAATTAATAATGAATTGCGCAAGGAAAGGAATTGCGATTTCGCATCCAACTTCCACAACGCAGAGCACCCAAGCCAATATCGCATGTTTCCAATATCCACGCGCGTATTGCTTGAGCGTTTTAATGACATGTACGCCTTTTAATCTCTCGATTTCGGCCCGATTTTTCTTATCGACCTCTTCGAGGATACGCTGTTCCTCACTGGCCATCTTTCCCTCCTTCAACAATATTGTTTTCTAATTTCTCTAATACGCGGATAAAAATATCTCTTTCTTCCGCGGTAATCCCTTTTTCAAAGGAATTGTCTATGTCTTTGAAACAAGCTTTGACATCCTCGTGCCTTCTTTTTGCTTTTTCCGTTGGGTAAACAAAGGATCTGCGTCTATCTTTTTCAGATTGTTTCGCAAAAACGAATCCCTTACCGATTAATGATTTGATTGTTTCGGAGACGGTTCCTTTGGCAAGGCCCATCGATGAAGCTATGTCACACGTGCTTTTCCCTTCGTTTAAACATATAAAACCAAGGAGGATGTATTCGGATTCAGTTAAATCGGTAGGAAGGTTTGCAGAAAGATAAGCCCCTACGCTTTTGGAAGAGACTTTCACTAAGGAATTAAGATTCCTTCTAATTGATTTTTCTGGATCGACGACACTCATTTTGTTCGGCACCGAACTATTATCCACCTTTCGCATTTCTTTTCAAGAAAAGAAACGAGCAATGTAGTTATTGGGTTATTTGTTTCTAGGTATTTATTGGGTTATTCGTTTCCGCCTTACCGACGATCTCTTTTATGCCGAGAAAAACCGATGGCATGAGGGATCCCCTTGGTTATCATCGATGGGAGCTGGATGAATCCTTGTGAGGGAGAAAGGGCCAGCCTCCTGGGATTCCAAGGGGCCAAGGCTCATGCCCATCGGTGGAATTGGAATAAATTAGGGTAGAAACAAGTTACCCAATAATGACAGAAAAGAAACGAGCAATTAAAAAGCCTTTTTCCATTCCTGCACCAGCCTTTCCAAACTGAAAGCTGCGTTTGCAGGAGAAGTGGAAGGCATTTTGATTTCTTCGATTCCGTTAGGAATACTTTGGTATTTTTTGAACCATTTCTCGCTCGCGTTCCCATTAAAAACAATTAATTTAATAGGGGACATATCATAGATTTCGCTTAAATCAGCGGGAACTACATCGGTTATAGAAGAGTCGCTGGACCCTTTGATTTCACAAGATTCAATCGAATCATATAATGCAATATGGTGCTTCTTGCAGAATGAAGTTTTTTCTTCGATTGTTGTTGGAACGTCTTCATTAAAACAAAGACTTAATACTTTCCAAAAACGATTCTGGGGATGGCCATAGAAAAACTCTTGTTTCCTTGAAGCTACGCTAGGAAAAGAACCCAAAATCAATGTGGTGGATTCTTTATCAAAAAGAGGAGGAAAACCATGTTCCGCCCTCATTCTTTTACGCTCCTAAGGATCGAATCGAAAACAGCGAAGATCTCTTCCTTCGTTGAAATGGTTGCTAGTTTTATCCTAAAGGCTTTGACCCCGGCTTGGGAACGGAAAAAATGGGGGAGGTGTCCTCTTAATTCGCGTACGCCTATATACTCGCCCTTAAGGTTAATCAATCGTTCTGTTAGGTCTTTCGCGTAAGCTACCTGATCCGAAAGACTCGGATTTGGCAATATCTTGTTTTCTCTAAA
>ONFU01000027.1 GCA_900317165.1 uncultured Erysipelotrichaceae bacterium | reverse complement strand
ACCCAATCACCACGTTCGAGGTAGGTATCAAGAAACCAGAGAGTGGTATCTATCCAAGAATGGATCAACCTGGCTTGAGGAATGCATGAAGCAGAACCAGGAATGGCTTAATAGAAACTATAAGGATAGGAAATAACTTTTAATATATAGATTATTCCTAATAGAAAGAGAAACATCATGAGTAACAAATCGGTTTATTGCTATTTCGGTAGAACGCTATTCAGGATGGATCCTGACGGGAATGACTATTGGGTTAATCCTGCTTTTAATGATTCTTGGCAATATGTTGATGGAGATCATGGACCTCATCCTTGCTTTAGCTATCCAACGCTTACCGAAGAAGAAGCACTTGAATTTGCTAAGAATCTAGGGATGTCTATAGAATCCTTTAAGAAGTAGCGTTTTCCATAATAACAATCTGATAACGATAATTCAGAATAAATACGGTAGTTGTCTAGATGATGTAGAGAATAAGGTATACACAAGAGACTTGTTTAGAAAAGACAAATAAAGAAAAACCATAAAAGAACTAGCCTAGGTTGATAAGGGATTAGCATCCTAAATCGACCTAGGCTTTTTGTATCGGCCATAATAATCAGCGAGCATTACTATCTGAGTTGATGGAACCAAAACGAACCTAGGATATTTAGCTGCACATCTATTGGAACATAATTAACAAGCACTTAATTAAAAAATAGAATAAAAAAACCAAAAAACTAAATAAGTGCTTGTATTTTTTGCTATTTTATATAAAATATAGTCAAGGAGATTAACATGAACGAAATAAATCCTTACAAATATATTACAACTGAGCACGCGAATAATCTTCCGACAGTGAGAATACATAGAATCTCAATAAAGAATCTTAAAAATACCCAAAATGGTGTTATTGAATTTGCGTGTTCTAAAAGTTTTATTCCATATGACACTCAATCAGATATCTTAGGCATTTATGGTCAAAATGGTTCCGGCAAAACAACAATGATTCAAGCCTTAAGGATTATTAAAGACTTACTTTCCGGCAAAGCCGTGGATCCAAACTATTCAAAGTTAATTACAATTGGCGAAAACAAAGCCTCCATTGAGGTGGTTTTTGATTTTCAGTACCCGGATGAACAGATTAGAAGCGTTGTCTATAGTTTCGATCTTACAAAAGAGAAAAACCCTTCTTATGTAGAGAATCAGAACTACATCAATGACGGAAACATTCTAAATACTCCGAAATACTATTTGAGAATTCTGAACGAAAAAGTTCAAGCATCCGGTTTAATTGACGGGAAAGAAACTAGATTACAGGCTTTTATCACTTATAACTTGGAAACCGGATACGGTCCAACAAACAAGCTTCCGCTGCTTTTTGCTTCACAAAAAAACGATGTAATGAATAAGTTGGCAGTTATCGGGAACATTGCTTTTAAAGAAAGCAAGTCTTCCATTTTTAATACAGATTTATTTGGTTTGCTTTCCGAGAAAACAGAATGCAGCGACTATTTTCTAATCCTTCAAGAATTAATGCTCTTTGCAACTTACTATTTGTTTGTTGTCGATAGTTTTGGGAATGGTTTTATCCGACTAAATTTCGCTCTGCCAGTTTATACGGAAAAAGGTGCAATTTTTATTAATCCAGATTATCCAACACTCTATCCAAAGGATTATTTTGAAGCTGCAAAAAAAGACATAGAATCCGTTTCTTTGGTTCTATCAACGATTATCCCGGACATGGAATTGATTATACATAATCCAATCGAAACGAAAGATAAGAACGGTAAAGATGCCATCTCATTTGAGCTTTATTCAAAAAGAGGTGATATTGAAATGCCTATAGGCTATGAAGCAGACGGCGTTAGAAAGATAATCATGTTTTTAAAACTCATCACCTCTGCGTTTAATCAAAAATCAACTACAATCGCAATTGATGAATTAGATGCTGGCGTTTTCGAGTATTTGCTTGGAGAGATCTTGGAGTTGTTTCAAGAACACGGGAAAGGACAATTTATCTTTACTTCGCATAATTTAAGACCGTTAGAAGTTTTGGATAAGAAGTTTATCTGTTTCACGACCGCGAACCCTTCCAATAGATATATCCGAATGAAAGGAGTCGGACACAGCAATAACTTAAGATCTTTATATTTTAGGAACATAATAATGGCAGATAAGCAGGACGAAGTTTTGTATAAAAACGAAAAGAAGTACAAAATTTTGGGCGCTTTTAAGCATTGCCTGGCCAGCTGTGAGGAAACCGATGGATAAAAGAATTGTTGTTTTCCTTTTAGAAGGTTTATCCGATGTTCAAGCACTCGAATATCCGGTTTCGATGTTTTTGGACGAGATTAACGAAGACATTATGCCCTTTTTCTTACGCCCCATTAACGATAAAGGCGACATCACGAATGACCCAAGCGTTAGTCAAAACGAGGTGTTAAAAAGAATACCGACATGGTGGAATATCGAAAACGCACTAAGAAAGAACAGTCTGAATTTATCTGATGTTGTCGAGGTAATTCACATCATAGATATTGATGGCGTTTATCTTGATGACGAACGTATTATTTATTCTCCGATTAAAAAGATTCAGTATTATGATGATAGAATTGTTTGCCCAAATAGAGACAGAATCATCGATAGAAACAAGCATAAACGTCATTCTATTAGCGAACTCAAATCAGCCAATAGCCTAAGCATTAACAAAAAGATCATTCCTTATTCCTTATTCTATTTTTGTTGCAACATTGATCATTTTACATGCGGTGAAAGGAACTTGGTAAATAACGAAAAAACCATCAAAGCTAAATACTTTGCATATTCTTTTAAAAGCGGTGAAGAGTTTCTTAACTTCTTTCTTTCAGAGAAGAATAAATGCGGCGAGGTTTCAGATTATAGGAGTAGCTGGGAACTTTTGCAAAACAGCGGCAACTCTCTTTCTTATTGTTCAAACCTACACATCTTATTGTTAAGAATGAAAGAAAAGTATTGTAAGTAAAGAAAGGGGAAAGTATGAAAAAAACCAACAAATTATATCTAAAACTATTGCTTATTGTCTCTGCCTTGACCTTGAGTGGTTGTGTAGATTATTCCAAATATCCTCATATTGGAGACGAGGTGGAAGTTCTTAAGTTCTATAAGGTCAAAGCGGAGTCCGTGGCATTCGCGGATACCTTGACTATTGTGGACCAAAACGGAGAAGAATCAACTAGAGAATATAACGGGCATTTCTTTGTTGAAGCAAAGATAAACCTTAAGGTCAATAACAGTGATGACGCTAAGCCACTCCAACTCGATTCTAACGATTTCAAATTAAAAGATCATGTAGGAATCTCCAAACATAATAAATTCATAACAATTGAAGCGTTTGAAGATTATTCTTGGTGTGGCAAAACTATATCAAAAGGAGAATCATTTTCTTTCACGGTTGCCTTTCAATTCAAAAAGAACGTTGAACTGAGTGGATGCACATTTGTTTTGGAGACCGACTTTAGCGATTACCCAGGAAACGGCGTCGATATTGTGCTTTCCGAAAACGCAATAGCTTTTCAACAAACAAAGGGGAATAACTAAACTATTACGCCGACAAAGGCGCAAAAGCCATTTTCACCTATGTATTTAAGAATGTTAAACAACCATTATTTAGACCGGTTTAACCATCTGTTCCGCTCTACTGGCCAGTTGGTTTAATTCCTGTATAATTAGCGCCATGGAAGAGAAGCCTTTCAAAACCTTAGATGAGCAAATCGCCATTTTGAAGTCTCGCGGGATGTATATCTCTGACGTAGCAAAAGCAAAAGAGTATCTGGGCGATTACACTTATTATTCTGTGATAAACGGTTATTCCGATTTGTTTTGGGATTCTCCTTCGAGGTCATCCTACAAAAAGGGAACAAGCTTTGGAGAAATCAAAGCGCTTCATCATTTTGACGAAAGCCTTCGCAGAACCCTTACAACCTATATTTTGGAAATTGAAAGCATCGTTAAAAGTCAAATCGTTTATCATTTTTGTAACGACAAAGATTCCAATTCCAACTATATTCACGCCCCTGAAGATTATTTGCTCGCATCTAGTTTTGATCAAGACCGAGCGGAAAGAGTTGACGATCTGATCAAAAGACTAAAGAACATTATCAAAGAAGCTAAGAAGCACAATTCCGCGATCAAACATTATTCCGCCAAATATAATTCGATTCCCCTTTGGGTGTTGGCAACTCAGATGTCCTTTGGAGAAACTGTTCTTTTCTATCATTGTCTTCTCCCTTCTGAAAGGAATGCTGTGGCAAGACGCTTTGGCATAAGGGAAAATGAACTAGAAAGCTTTTTACGAGTTCTAAAGGATTTTAGAAATTCGATAGCCCATAGCAACCGTGTTTATTGCTTTAAGACCGTCCATAGAATTACTAGCCTCGTTAATAACGATGGAACGTCGGACAAAATCGAGATTAGAGCAAACACCAGGTTTGGATCGATTCTATTTATCCTCTGCCACTTGCTGAGCCAAAAGGAGTTCAAGCATGTTTGTAATACGATTTCCACTCTTTTTAAAGGGCTAAGTCACAAACTCAACACCATAACCTCCTCCGATGTCTGTTCGAAAATGGGAATCCCAAAATCCATGAGAGAACGTTACTCAATAAGTATAGTGGACGAAGGCAATCTTTCAGAATCATAAAGCTTGTTCCGACATTACTTCACAGAAACTAACACCTGTGTTAAAATTTCCTTGCAACAGAACAGTTGCAGGAGTAGTGTATCTGCATATAACACCTGGCAATCCTACGGGACCCAGGTTTGAGGGGTCCACCAGTGGCCTCTCTTTTTTATTTTTGTAATTGAAATCAACAAAAAACCATCTGAAATTGTTTGGTGCATTTTGATGCAAATTTTGTTACAAATGGCATTTTGGCAAAGCGAGAGATCACTGATCCTTGGTAAAACAATGTTGGTTATGGCAAGAAGTCTGTTTAACTATTTCATAAATAGCTTAAAAACGCGGAACTAAAAGGAGAAATATTATAAATTCCGCTATTTTTACCCCATAAAATGACTATTTCCCTAAAACGATTGATTAACTATACCTTTATTGTTCGCGCATCATTGATTTTTGAATCATTTACAAAATGCAAAAATAACATATCTTAGAAGAAGCATGCCGAAACAATTGATATTATATCTTAAATCTATTGCAATATTTGCATTTCTATCAGTATAATTTCCTTAGAACTAAAGAGGATGCCTTTTATGACCCTATCTAACTTAAGAAACAAATGCAAACTAACCCAGAAGGAAGCCGCGGAAATTACCCATACTTCCTTACGCACCTACTGCGCGTATGAAAAAGATGAAGATAAGGCCAATCAGCTTAAGCTTCAAAGGATAAAACAGCTTTTAGAAGAATATGCTTCAAACGATGTAAATGTATTAAAGGATAAGGTTCTTCTTATTACGGGAGGAACTGGCTCCTTTGGAGGCGCGGTCCTCAAAAGGTTTATCAAAAGCGACCTCGCGGAAATCCGTATCTTCTCCCGTGACGAAAAGAAGCAAGACGACCTCCGCCATGAACTTCAGGTCAAATATCCTGAACACGCCGCTAAGGTTAAATTCTATATTGGCGATGTCCGCTCCCTCGAATCCTGCCGCGGCGTTATGCATGGAGTCGATTATATCTTCCATGCGGCCGCCCTTAAGCAAGTTCCTTCCTGCGAATTCTTCCCAATGGAAGCAGTCCGCACGAACGTCATTGGGACCGATAACGTCCTAACCGCGGCAATTGACGCCGGTGTTAAATGCGTCATCTGCCTTTCTACCGATAAAGCGGCTTACCCAATTAATGCGATGGGTATCTCCAAAGCGTTAGAGGAAAAGGTCGCTATCGCTAAATCTAGAAGTAGCGGCAATACCCGC
Organism: uncultured Erysipelotrichaceae bacterium; assembly: GCA_900317165.1. GTDB lineage: Bacteria > Bacillota_I > Bacilli_A > RFN20 > CAG-826 > Alloenteromonas. The sequence goes on along the minus strand of ONFU01000027.1, from coordinate 8,874 downwards.
ATTTGCTGCACGCGTTATGGTAACGTCATGTGCTCAAGGGGATCGGTCATCCCTTTATGGATTGATCAAATCAAATCTGGTAACCCAATTACCTTAACCGAACCCTCCATGACTAGGTTCATCATGAGTCTAGATGAAGCGGTGGATCTCGTTCTCTTCGCCTTTAAAAACGGGGAAAACGGCGATCTCCTTATCCAAAAAGCCCCCGCCTGCACAATCCGTACCCAAGCCGAAGCGGTCTGTGAACTTTTTGGAGGCAAGAAATCCGATATCAAGGTCATCGGTATTCGCCATGGCGAGAAGATGTATGAGACTCTCCTTACCAAGGAAGAATGCGCCAAAGCCATCGATATGGGCAATTTCTACCGCGTCCCCGCGGATAACCGTGGATTAAATTACGATAAATATTTCGTTGAAGGCGACCATAAGAGAGCCTCCATTGAGGAATTCAATTCCAACAACACCCGTATCCTTAACCTAAAGGAAACCAAAGCCAAAATCGCTTCCTTGGATTATATTAAGGATAGGCTTAACGAGAAATAGTATTAGGGAGGTAAAACCTATGTGGAAGAATAACGGAAAGACCAAACTCCTAATAATCGCGGGCACCCGTCCTGAGATCATCCGTCTGGCCGCGGTTATGAAAAGAGCAAGGGAATATCTAGATACGATTATTTGCTATACCAACCAAAATTACGATAAGAACCTCTCCACCGTATTTTGGGAGGATTTTGATTTAGGTGGACCAGATGTCTTGCTTCATGTCGCCGGTAAAAACCTAGGTGAGACCTGCGCGAATATCATCTCCCAAACTTATGACCTAATGGTTGAACTTAAGCCTGATGCGGTCTTAGTTCTAGGCGATACCAATTCCTGTCTCTCCGCGATTAACGCAAAGCGTCTTCATATCCCCTTATTCCATATGGAAGCAGGAAACCGTTGCAAAGACGAATGCCTCCCTGAAGAAACCAATAGACGCATCGTCGATATCATCGCGGATGTCAATCTCCCATATTCAGAAGCCGCAAGGCGTTATCTTATCGAATGCGGCATGCCGAAAGAAAGAACCTACGTCACCGGTTCCCCGATGGCGGAAGTCCTTACCATGAATCTAGATAAGATTAGAAATAGCGATGTCTTATCTCGTCTAGGATTAAAGAAAGATAATTACATCTTGCTTTCCGCCCATAGGGAAGAGAACCTCGATAGCGAGAAGAATTTCCTTAATCTATTTAACGCGATCAACGCTCTAGCTAGAAAATATGATATGCCAATCCTCTATTCCTGCCATCCCCGTAGCAAGAAGAAGCTTGAGGCAAGTGGATTTAAACTTGATCCTCGCGTTAGAGTCAACGAGCCTCTAGGCTTCAATGATTACAATAACCTCCAGATGAACGCTCTAGCGATCGTCTCAGATTCAGGAACCCTTCCTGAGGAATCATCTTTCTATCTATCAATTGGTAATCCAATCGCAGCGATCTGCATCCGTACCTCGACCGAGCGTCCTGAAGCAATAGAAGCAGGCGACTTCATCATCGCGGGCATCACCGAGAAAGAGCTTCTCCAGGCAACCGATATGGCCATCGAGATGAAACGTAATGGTGCCTTGGGCAAACCTTGCCCTGATTACGTTGACCTCAACGTCTCCATGAAGGTCATCCGCATCATCCAATCCTATACGAATATCGTTAACCGCATGGTTTGGAGAAAAGACTAATAGGTATGAAGATACTCGTAACCGGTTCTAAGGGCATGGTCGGAACCGCCCTTATAAATAATCTAAAGAATATAAGAGATGGGAAGAACAAAACCCGTCCCAATATTCATATTGAAGAGATCTATGAATATGATCTAGGGGATGAAGATAAACTAGATGAATATTGCTCCAAATGCGATTTCGTCTTTAATCTAGCTGGAGTGAATCGCCCCACTAATCCCGAAGACTTCATGAAGGGCAATTTTGGCTTTGCCTCCATCTTATTGGAAACTTTAGAAAAATATCATAACCTAGCCCCCATCATGCTTTCTTCCTCAATCCAAGCAACCTTAGCGGGAAGATTCGGCAATAGCGAATATGGCCGTAGCAAACTCGCAGGAGAGGAACTCTTCTTCGATTATGGAAAGAAGCATAACGTTAAGGTCGCGGTCTATCGCTTCCCTAACCTCATGGGTCATTCCCGTCCTAAATACAATTCCGCGGTCTCCACCTTTTGCTATGCAATCGCGAACGATGAGGAATTCACGGTTAACGATAGAAGCACCGAGCTCGAGCTCCTCTATATCGATGACCTAATAGAAGGGATGTACGATCTTCTTGAAGGTAAGGAAAAGCATTGTGAATTTAATGGAACGGAAACAATCCTTAACGAGAATGGCAAATATTGCTGCGTCCCCATTACCCATAAGGTAACCCTTGGGGAAATCGTTGATCTATTGCTTGAATTCAAGGATCAACCTGTTTCCCTAATGATGCCTAAAATCCCCGAAGGAAGCTTTGCTAAAAAACTATTTAGCCTTTATCTATCTTATCTTCCCAAAGAGAAATTCAAATATTCCTTGAAGATGAATATCGATGAAAGAGGCTCCTTCACCGAATTGGTCCATACATTAGACTGCGGACAGGTATCCGTGAATATATCGCGTCCAGGCATCACCAAAGGTAATCATTGGCATAATTCCAAATGGGAGCAATTCATCGTGGTCTCTGGACATGGTCTTATTCAAGAAAGAAACATCGTCACCGGCGAAACCATTGAATTTGAGGTCAGTGGTGACCATATCGAAGCGGTCTATATGATTCCAGGATGGACCCATAACATCATCAATTTATCGCAAAATGAGAACCTCGTGACCATCATGACCTGTAACGAGATCTTCAATAAGGATAGACCAGACACCTTCTTTGAGATTGTGTAAGTATTTATCTAATCATCTACTAACTGATAAAGGATGGGCGCGCCCCATCCTTTCTTCGTTAAGGGGTTATTTTAGAGTTTGTGTAGAACCATCAACTTCCTTGTTCCGTTTCCATTTCTTATTTGCAAGACGAACGGTTTTAAATCCCCTTTAGGCTTGCTTGGTAATTTCAGCGTAATAACCTTCACTAAACTAAAGGCATTCATTTGGTATGCGCTTTACAAAAATTGGCTCTAGCGTCAAAAAATGTAAGTAGAACACCTATTCTACGTTACAAAAACTGCCGCCAGCGTCAAAAATTGTAAGTAGAACACACCTTCTACGTTACAAAAATTGCCGCTATAGCATCCTGATCGAGGCTTAATGAAGCGTTTTCCTTAAGTATTGGTTTATTCCCGGTTATAATGATTAGTATGAGAAAAGGGTTCTTCGGTATCTATTATAAGCATCAGACCGTCGATGGCCTTGTTTTGGCAACTATCGTCTCCACCTCCAACGGGGAGGACATGGTCCAAATAATCGTTAACGAGAAGGCCTATCAGATAAAGGACATCTCTTCTGTTAAGGCCTCCTTTGAAGGCATATCCTATGATATCCATCAAGATGACCTTGAACTAGTTGGGAAGATCACCTATGGGCCCTTATTAAAGACAAAGAAGAACGTGATGTCCTATTTTCGGTTCCTCCCAATCGAATGCAAACACTCCATCTATTCGATGTACCATTCCTTAAATGGCGAAGTCCTCCTTAACGGGAAGAATATCTCCTTTGATAACGGGAACGGCTATATGGAAGGGGATAGGGGAAGAAGCTTTCCTAGCGAATACCTTTGGCTTAACGCTTCAAGTGAAGAAGCCTCGATCACCCTTGCAATCGCGGATATCCCCCTAGGTCTATTCCATATCAAAGGCATCACCTGCATGATTGAACATAATGGCAAGGAATACCGTTTCGGGACCTATAATTTCGCGAAGGCCAAACTAATATCCAATGAGCATATCATCATCAAGAAAGGGAAATATACCCTTGAGGTTTTCCCTTTTCCTAAGAAAGCCCATGGCCTAAAGGCCCCCGTTAAGGGGGAGATGGTAAGGACCATCCATGAATGCCCCTCCATGGAGATTAGATATACCTTAAAACATAAGGATGACCTGATTCTTGATATCATCCATCCATTCGCTTCCTATGAATACGTATTCAAGGAATAGTGATCCTATTTTCTTATAATCGCTTTGGTAAGCGACCAATAAAACATAAAAGTGGTCGCATTCTACCTTTTTTCGTTATAAACGCCAAGCAAGTTACGAAAATACCTTGAAATCTCCTTCAAATCCAATTAAATTGTATTTGGAGGCGCAAATATGATACTTACGACATCAATGCTAAAGGAACGTTACCAAGATTACGCGAATCCTTTGGACAAAATCAAAAGGGATGCCGATAACGGGCTCCTCATTAGACTTAACCGCGGAATATATGAAACAAAGAGGACGGTTAATCCCTGCCTTTTGGCCGAGGTTATCCTTTCCCCTTCCTATTTAAGCTTTGATTTCGCCCTCTCTTATTATGGGTTGATCCCCGAACGGGTATACGCGATAACCTCCGCCTCCTTCAAGGTAAGGAAACGCAAGACCTTCATCAACGATTTTGGCCGATACGAATATATCGATATCCCAGAATCCGCCTACCCAGAAGGCATCACCGTCCTTGAGGAAGATGGTTTTTTTCAAAAGATCGCCAGCAAGGAAAAGGCGATTTGCGATTCCCTTTGTAAGTGGCGACCAATCCATTCCGTGAAGTCTTTAAAGGAATTGCTTTTCGAGGATAAGAGGATCAACGAGGAAGAATTCGCAACCTGCGATTTCCACCTGATGCTCCATTTGGCCAGTTTATATAAGAAAACCAATTTGGAATATTTAATCAAACTCATAAAAAAGGAGTATCTCCATGAATAACGTAATCGAAACGATGCTAAGCAAATATAGCCCAAAGAATAACGCCGATAGGGAAAACGCCATTAAGGAAATAATCCAGGAAATCGCGCTTTCTGGTTTATCAAAGGGAGGCTTTTTCGAGAAGGCCGCTTTCTATGGAGGGACTTGCTTAAGGATTTTCCATGGCCTCAATCGCTTCAGCGAGGATCTCGATTTCGCTTTGCTTCATGCCGATCCTTCCTTTAGGCTTGATGATTATCTCCCTTTCCTAAAAAACGAATTCTCCTCTTATGGAATAGATCTTGATGTGGAGAAGAAAACAAAGGGCGAAGGGGCCGAAATCCAAAGCGCCTTCCTAAAAGGTAATACCCTCATGCTGATGATGTCTTTCTTTCCCAAAAGCGAGGAAGCCCAAAAAGTGGTCTCCAACCAAAAGATCAGAATCAAACTGGAGATCGATATCGATAACCCTGAAGGGGGGAGAAGCAGGTTTGAATATAGATTGTTCCCCACCCCTTGCGAAATACGGGTATTCGACGAAGAAACATTATTCGCAGGGAAAATACACGCGATTCTATGTAGGGACTATAAGACTCACGTCAAAGGCCGCGATTATTACGATTATCTTTTCTATATCGGAAAGGGAACGAAGATAAACTTGGCGTATTTGGAAAATAAACTGCATCATTCAAATTCATTGATTAAGGCAAACGAAAAGTTGACAATAGAGAAAACCAAGGAGCTCCTTAAAGATAGATTCCTATCTGTCGATTACGAATCCGCGAAAGTGGATGTCTTGAACTTCATTGACGATAAGAGAAGCGTCGAATTTTGGAAGAAGGAGCTTTTCCTTTCAACTTTAGAAGGGTTGGAAGGTATTTGAAGGTCAAGCAACCCTCTATATCCTTATTATCAATACATTAAAGGTAAGCCCCCACATCTTTTTGGCACTCTTCCCTTGACAGTGCCAAATAGGTGACTAAAATAATGGGGCAACAGCAAGTGGAGGTAAATATATCTATGATAAAACCGCTGCATGATAACGTCCTTCTCGAGAAGTTACCATCCGAGAAGAAGGTTGGTTCAATCGTTTTGACTAGCGAAAAGAAAGTCGGTAACGTCGCGACAGTCGTCGCGCTTGGCGAAGGCAAACTCGACGATAAAGGTAACCTTAAACCCCTATCCGTCAAGGTCGGGGAAAGAGTCATCTACCGCGAATACGCGGGGACCGAATATGAAGAGGAAGGCCGTAAATTCCTTCTTCTTAAAGACGAGGATATCCTCGCGGTAATCGAATAAAATAGGAGGATAAAAACAATGGCTAAGGACATTCGTTTGGGCAAGGAAGCCCGTGATAAAATGCTTAAGGGCGTCGATACCCTTGCAAATACCGTCAAGCTCACGATGGGCCCCAAGGGGCGTAACGTCGTCCTTGATAAAGGATATGGCTCGCCCTTAATCACTAACGATGGGGTGACTATCGCCAAAGAGATCGAACTCAAGGACCCCTATGCCAATATGGGGGCTAAACTCGTATATGAAGTCGCCAATAAAACAAATGACGCGGCAGGAGATGGCACCACTACGGCGACCCTTCTTGCTCAGGCCATGATCCACCGCGGCATCATCGCGGTCGAAAAAGGGGCTAACCCGGTCTTCGTTCGTCAAGGCATGGAGAAAGCTGGACGCGATGTCGCCGATGAACTTCTTAAGCTCTCTCGCCCAATCGAGACGAACGAAGATATCGAATCGGTCGCCTCGCTTTCTAGTGGCGATCCCCATATCGGTAAATTAATCGCGGAAGCGATGAAGAAGGTAGGCAAAGACGGGGTCGTCTCCGTCGATGATAGCCGTGGCATCGATGATGAACTCGTCATCACCCAAGGCCTGGAATTCGATAAGGGCTATATCTCCCCATATATGGTTTCCGATAGGGAGAAGATGGTCGCGGAGATGGAGGACGCGCTCGTCCTTGTCACCGATCAAAAGGTCAGCAACATCAACGACATCGTCCCTCTTCTTCAAGCGGTCGTCGATGCCCATAAGCCTCTTCTAATCATCGCGGATGACCTAGATGCGGATGTCACAAGCACCATCATAGTCAACAAGCTTCGCGGCACCTTCAACGTGGTCGCCGTCAAAGCCCCGGAATTCGGCGATGCCCAAAAAGCCGCCCTTGAGGATATTGCGATCACTACAGGCGCAAGGTTCATCTCCAAAGACCTCTCGATGGAACTTAAAGACGTCACCATCGATGATCTAGGCAAGGTCAGGAAAGCCTCCATCAAGAAGGATAAGAGCGTCCTTGTCGGAGGAGAAGGCAATAAGGAAGAGATCGCTAAACGCGTCGAAGAACTCAAGAACCAAGTCAAGACGGTCACTTCCGAATACGATAAGAAGAACCTCATCAAGAGAATCGCGAAACTTTCCGGTGGCGTCGCCGTCTTGAAAGTCGGGGCCCTCACCGAAAGCGAGCTCAAGGACAAGAAGCTCCGCATCGAAGACGCCCTCAACGCGACCAAAGCCGCGGTCGCGGAAGGTATCGTCCTTGGAGGAGGAGTCGCTCTTGCTTCCGTTTATAAGACAATCAAGGCCCGCCCAATCCATGAAAACGCCGATTTCCAGAAAGGCTATGATTCGGTCTTAGGCGCTTTATATGAGCCGCTTCGCCAAATCGCGGAGAACGCCGGTTATGAGCCTGATGAAATCGAGGCTAAGCAAAAGGAGGCCAAAGAAGGGATTGGCTTCGACGCCAAAAACGGTGTCTGGGTCAATATGGCCGAAAAAGGCATCATCGACCCAACCAAGGTCACCCGTTCGGCAGTCCTTAACGCTTCCTCCATCGCTTCCTTATTCGTCACCACGGAAGCCGCGGTCACGGAGATCAAGGAAGAGAAGCCGGTCGCCCCAGCGATGCCAGAAGGCATGTATTGATCTAATCGATTAAGTTAGATTTGCCCCTAATCCCAATAAGGAGAAGGGGCTTTTTGTATCTGCCCAAAACCCTCTTTTTTATGTCTATAACGTTCCTTGAAACCCGTAAAAGTCTTATAATCTAAAGACATTTGTTTTAAGGGGATTAACGATGGGTCAATCACTAAATAAGGTTACAAAGGGGGGACGCGGACCAATCTATGGTTTGCCCTCTTCTTGGGAATATAGCCCAAAAGGCAAATACAAGATTAAGCCCTTCAAACCATTATGTTTAGACGATGAGGACGCCCTTAAGTTCTTTGTCTTCACTTTAAATTCTTATCTTAAGCTTATCGATAACAACGGAACCCTAAAACAAGAAGTGGCCTTACCTAAGGGAACGAATCTCGAAGGACTTCGGCTTCAAGAATCCGATATGCCTAAACCCGCTTCCCATCTAAAAAGAACCATTATCAGTCTGCTCCATAAAGATAGAGACAATATCTCAAGGCTCCGTTATCAACCAACCCTTATTAACCCTGATTCCATCAAGGAAAAGGAATGCGTCGAGCTTTATCTTGATTTAATGGAAAGAATCAACCGAGGGTATGAGAAGGCGGCCTCTGATTTCGGTCTTCCATATAAGAGAATCGGGATTTACCTCTTAGCCAAGATGATTAATGCCGTCTGCAAAGGCAAGGAAGGTGTTTATGTTTCCCGTGAGATTAAGGATTCCTATCGAACCGGTATCCTTCATGATGAATATAAAAATATTGATATAGAACGCGAGAATATCGAGATTTTATCAAAGCTAATCTAATATAATTTCGGATATAAGGCCTTATCTTTCTTTAATAGACTAAAATCCTAAACATTGGGGTTTTCAATTCCAAAATGATATGTCTTTTGTAATTTAATGTTCAATACAATAGACATTAAAAATAATGAAATGTATAATAGGCACATGGAAAACAAGATTGAAATCGGTGAAAAAATAAAGAATAAAAGGCTATTGCTAAATCTAAGGATGGATGACGTTGCTAAAGAAATGGGTATAACGAGATCCACTTTATGGTCCATCGAAAAAGGTAAAGGCAATTATACAATCGAC